>SKJO01000286.1 GCA_007121975.1 Nitriliruptoraceae bacterium
AGCACGACCGCGACGGCTTCGTAGAGTTCGGTCGGGATGTGGTGGCCGACCTTGCAGCGCTTGAACAGCGCGCGGGCCAGCGGGACGTTGGTGGTGATCGGCACCCCGTTGCGCCGGGCGATGGTCTTGAGCTTGTCGGCGAGCAGGTCCGAGCCCTTGGCGATGACCCGCGGCGCGCCCTCGGCCGGGTCGTAGCGCAGTGCGACCACGACGTGCGTGGGGTTGGCGACCAGCACGTCAGCGGAGGCGACGTCCTTGATCATGCGGTTGCGCGACATCTCCTGGGCCCGGCGCCGGCGGGTCGCCTTCTGGTAGGGGTCGCCCTCGGAGTCGCGGAACTCGCGCTTGATGTCCTGCCGGCTCATCATCATCTCCTTCTCGTTCTTCTGCTTCTGGAACGCGAAGTCGAGCAGCGCGATGACGAGCGCGAGGATGGTGGCGCGCAGGATGATGCCGCCGTAGGTGCCCGACAGCCGTTCGACCGCGCCGGCCAGCGTGCGGTCGTTCTGGATGTGCTCGCGCCAGGACGACAGGCTCGGCCACACCACCACGAACACCGCGCCGAGCTTGAGCACGGTGCGCAGCAGCTCCCACCCGGCCTGCTTGGGCTTGAACTTCTCCATGCCCTTCTTGGGCGAGAGGCGGTTGGCCTTGGGCTTGAGCAGCTTGCCGTTGAACTTCACCCCGACCTGGGCGATGCCGCTGAGCGTGCCCACGACCACCGCGGCGAACAGGAACGGGCCGGCCAGCCCGAGCCCAAGCGCCATGGCGCGGGGCCCGGCGGCGGCCAGGGCGTCCTGGGCGTTGGAGGTGGCGATGATGCCGGACATGTCGCCGGTCGCCCGGTCGATCATGGAGCGGCCGGCAACGGCGAGCACGGTGACCATGCCGAGGAAGGAGCCCGCCACCGCGGCCTCCTGGGTACGCGCGACCTGCCCCTCCTGCTTCGCCTTGCGACGGCGTTGCGGAGTGGCCTTCTCGCTGCGACCATCCTTCGAACCCACGGACGACCTCGGTCGGTGACCGGCACGTCCATGGCCCGTCGGGGTGCGGATCCGTCCGCACAGCCCTCCTGTCGACCATCCGCCGGAGCCCTCAAGCGGTGCGTGGCCGATCGGACGCGATCGGCCACCGACCCGGTCAGGCGCCGAGCCCCCGCAGGACCCCCTCGAAGGTGCGCGCGAAGGTCTGCTCGGTCAGCGCCATCATGTCGGGGAACAGCGTCCAGGCCGCGCCGACCACGGTGATCGAGGTCAGCAGCTTGGCGGGAAGGCCGAGCATGAACACGTTGGCCTGGGGGGCGAAGCGGGCGGCCAGACCCAGCGCCAACTCCAGCATCAGCATCACGCCCATGATCGGCAGCGCCAGCTCCACCCCGGCACGTACCAGGGTGCTGACCAGGTCGATCGCGAGGCCCCCCAGCGCCGGGTCCGGGGACAACGAGGCATCCAGCGGCAGCACCCGCACGCTGCCGACCAGGCCCGACACCAGCAGGGTCAGCCCCCCGGCGACCAGGAACAGGGTGGTGGCGGTGATGTTGAACAGCCGGGCGTAGACCCCGCCCTGCACGCCGCTGATGGGGTCGAAGACCTGGGAGACGAACAGCCCGGAGATCAGGTCCAGGATCCCGCCGGCGACCATGAACAGGTAGATGATCATCCCGGTGAGCATGCCAAGCGCCCCGCCGATGGCGGCGTTGATGACCGCGGCGGTGATCAGGTCGCCGATCTCGATGACCCCGTGGACCGGACGCACCGCCGCCACCGCCACCCCGACGGTGAAGGCCATGCGGCCGGTGGCGGGAATCGAGCGCCCGATGATCGGCGAGGTGACCGTGAACGCCGCGATGCGCACCAGGGCGAGCACGAAGCCCACGCCCCAGGCGGCGTCGATCGGCACCTCGACGATCGCGCCCATCTCAGCCCGCGAACGACGGGATCGAGCCCCACAGGTTCTGGGAGAACACGACCATCTCGCGCAGCATCCAGTTGCCGGCGAAGATCAGCACCAGCCCGATCGCCACGACCTTGGGCACGAAGCTGAGCGTCATCTCCTGGATCTGGGTCACGGTCTGGATCAGCGAGACGAACACGCCGATGAGCAGCGCCGTGAGCAGCAACGGCATCGCGAGCTTGGAGGCCATGATCATCGCGTTCTGGGCGATCTCGAGGACCTGGGTGTCGGTCATGACGGCGTCCTTCAGCCCAGCACGGAGCCGACCAGCGAGCGCGACAGCAGCGCCCACCCGTCGACCAGCACGAACAGCAGCACCTTGAGCGGCAGCGACACGAAGATCGGCGGCAGCATCACCATGCCCAGCGACATCAGCACCGAGGCGGTGACCAGGTCGATGACCAGGAACGGCACGAACACCACGAAGCCGATGGTGAAGGCGGTGCGCAGCTCGGAGATCACGAACGCGGGGACCAGGGTCGCGGGGCCGATGTCGTCGGGGGTGGCCGGATCGTCCTCGCCGGCGAGCTCGAGGAACATGCGCAGGTCACGCTCGTCGGTCTGGGAGAGCATGAACTCGCGCATCGGGTCGTAGCCGGCCTCGGCGGCCTCGAGCGCGTCGAGTTCCCCGGCCATCAACGGCTCGAACGCGACCTCGTTGACCTGGGAGAACGTGGGCCCCATCGAGAACAGCGACAGGAACAGCGCGAGGCCGACGAGGACCTGGGCGGGCGGCACCGTCTGCAGCCCCAGGCCCTGACGGGCGAGTCCGAGCACGACCACGAAGCGGGTGAAGGTGGTCATCAGCATCAGCAGGATCGGCGCGAGTGCGGCGACCGTGAGCATGACCAGGGTGGTCACGGTGGCCGACAGGCCCTCGTTGCCGTCGACGCTGATGGTCACCCCGGTGACCTCGTCGACCGCGGGCACCTCCGGCGGCTCGGCGACCTCGGGCGGAGGCGGCGGCACCGGCATCCCGGGCGGGATCGCGGGATCGACGGGCTGGGCGAGCACGGGCCCGGCGCTGAGCAGGACAGCCAGGGCCGCGAGCAGGACGACGGGCACGAGCCGAGCCACCCGCGCACGGCGGGTCGGGCGGGCACGGCCGGGTCGGGCGCTACCGGCGGAGGGGCACACGGAAGGGCCTCCCCTCAGAGGGGGTGCGGACCGTCAGCTCGCGCAGACGGTCGACGAGGCCGATCCTTGGCCCTGCGGTGGACGGGGTCGGGCGGCTCCGGGCCGCGAGCGCCGCGAGGGCGTCGTCGAGGTCGGTGCCGTCCGTGGTGGTGGTGCTGGCGACGGCGGCGTCCCTGCCTCCGTCATGGTCCGCGGTGGTCGTGCTCGCCGGCAGCGACACGACCGCGGACAGGTCGCTGTGGTCGTGGTCACCGGCGGGGTCGAGCTCGGCGATGAGGTGCACGCCCTTCTCCCCCGCGCCGACGAGCAGGCGCTGCTCGCCCACGGCGATGACGGCCACGACCGCGTTCTTGTGCAGTGCGGTACGGCCGAGCACCCGGATGTTGTCGGGGGTGGCGGCCCGGTGGCGGCGCAGCAGGACCAGCGCCACGGCCAGGCCGGCGACGATGAGCAGCACGATCCCGGGGTTGTCGATCACGATTGCGGCCGTCCCAGCAGCTCGGAGATGCGTACCCCGAGCTCGTCGCCGACCACCACCACGTCGCCGCGGGCCACGGGGGTGCCGTTGGCCAGCACGTCGACGGGGGCGCCGGCGAGCCGGTCGAGCTCGACCACCGTGCCTTCCTGCAGCCGCAGCAGGTCACGCAGCGGCAGCTTGACCCGGCCGAGCTCGACGGTGACGGTCAGCTCCACATCGGCGAGCAGGTGCAGGTCCCCGGGGGCGCCGGGGCCGGCTCCGGCGGTCAGGTCCGGAAGCTCGGCGCGGACCGCGGTGTCTTCGGGCATGGGGGACTCCGGGGCTCAGGTGCGCGGGGCGGCGGGAGGGTGCTCGACCTGGATCGCGACCTTGCGGCCGCGCCGGCCGAGATGGGCGGTGCCCACCGGTTGGCCTTCGAGCACCAGGTCGGCAGGGCGGGTGGCGAGATGGTCCAGACGCAGGACGTCGCCGGGAACCAGCCCGGCGACGACCGCGGCGGGCAGCGGGCTCGCGCCCAGCCGCACGCACAGCTCGAGGGGGGCGTCGAGCATCGCCTCGGTCACCGCCCCGAACGCCGAGGCGTCGTCGCGTTCCTCCATCCCGCCGGTGACCAGCGTGTCGAGGTGGACCATCAGCGGCGCGACGGGGTAGGCCAGCGTGACCAGGCCCTGGCCGGGCAGGTCGCCGCGGACCTCCACCCGGTAGGTGAGCAGCAGCAGCAGGTCGCCGGGCGAGCCCAGCTGCAGGGGCTGGGGGGTGGTCTCGAAGGCGGTGAGCTGCGAGGAGCCCGATCCGAGCTCGCCCAGCGCCTCGTCGACGGCGGTGACGCCGGGCCCGAACAGCTCGTGGGTGATCAGCGCCACCTCGAGGTCGGTGGGGCGGCGCACGACCGGCGCGGTCGACACGTCACCGGGACCGCCGAGCAGCCGCTCGACGAACAGCAGCGCGAACGGCAGGTCGATCTGGAGGAAGGCGGTGGCGTCCAGCACGTCGACGTGGATGCTGCCGAGCGCCGTCGGGTGCGGCAGCGAGCGGGCGAAGTCATCGATGGAGAGCTGGTCGGTGGAGACGTGCTCGACCTCGATCGCGGCGTAGCTGCCCGCGCTCCAGGCGGTGGCGATGCGCCGGGCGAAGGTGTCATGGGTCGCCTCGAGCGCCACCACCGCGTCCCGACCGATCCGGCTCGGGCGCCGGAAGTCGACCGGAGCGACGGTGGCGGTCGACTCGGCGAGCATCGTGCCCACAGACCACCTCCACGCTTCGAGGACTCCCGTCGACCGCGAAGGTGCCGGCTCAAGCGCTGTGGGTGCGCCCCTGGCGCCGTGCAGCAGCAGCTCAGTGCAGCAGCAGCTCGGTGAGCACGACCCGGCGCACCACCTCCTCCCCCCAGATGTCCCGGGCGTGCGCCGACATCCGGAAGCGCAGCTCCTCGGAGCCCTCGACGCTGCGCAGCTGGTCGGCACTCATGCCGGCGACCTCGCGCAGCAGCGCATCCTGCAGCAGCGGGATGCTGGGCTCCACCACCGTTGGATCCTGGCCGTCGGCGAGCACGACGGCGATCCCGACCCGGGCGTGGCGCAGCGTCTCCTCGCCGGTGGTGGTGGTCAGCGGCTCGAGGCTGATGATCTCGCCGTCCTCGGGAGGAGGCGGCTCGCTGTCCCCGCCGAGCACGAAGAACCACACCGCGCCGCCGGCCACCAGCAGCAGCGCACCCAGCGCGAGCAGCACCACCAGCTTGCTGCGTCCGCCGCCGGCCTGCTCGTCCTCGGCGACGAGCTCGACCTCTTCCACCATCGCGCTCATCCTTCAGGCTCCTGGAGCAGGACCACCACGTCGACCCGGCGGTTGCGGGCACGTCCCTCCGCGGTGTCGTTGGAGGTGAACGGCCGGTACTCGCCGTAGCCCACCGCGCCGACCCGGTCAGGGGCGAGCCCGTGGTCCTCGATCATGCTCGAGAGGACCGCGACCGCGCGGTCGGTGGACAGGTTCCAGTTGGTGTAGCCCGCCCGGTAGAGGGGCACGGTATCGGTGTGCCCCTCGATCTGGACGTCGTTGGGGAAGCTGCGCAGGGTGTCGGAGAGCACCTCGATGATCTCCGCACCGACGGGATCGATGTCGGTCGAGCCGAGCGCGAACAGCACGTCGTCGGAGGCGATGGTCACCACCAGGCCGCGCTCGGTGCGGCGCTGATCGACGTGCAGCTCCACGCCCTCGGCCTGCAGGGCGACGGTCAGCGCCGCCTGGACCTGGTCCATCTGCGCCTCCATCTCGGCCATACGCTGGGCGTCGTCGAGCATCTGCTGCTCGATGGGGGCGAGATCGCGGGTGCTCTGCTCGGCCTCGAGCTCCTCGATCAGCGCGAGCAGTTCGTCGGTGTCGGGACCGCCCTGCTCCTCGGCATCCGAGCCGCCCGGCTCCTCCTCGGCGTCGGGGTGGCCCTCGTCCTCATCGGGCTCGGAGCCGTCGTCCTCGGCGTCGTCCTCGCCCTCCACGCGCTCGATGAACCGGCTGGGGTTCATCGGCGTCTCGTCGGGCTCACCGGGGGGTACCACGGCGACCTCGGGCAGCAGCCCGTCGCTCAGCGGCATCGTGCCGTCGCCGGCCTCGTTGCCGAACGGCACCCGCAGGCCCTGCAGGAACGCGGTGAACTTGATCACGTCGATCTCGCTCATCGCGTACAGCATCACGAAG
>SKJO01000472.1 GCA_007121975.1 Nitriliruptoraceae bacterium
CGGCCTGGTCGGATCAGACGGCACCTGCCGCGGGGCAGAGTGCCGCCCAACCGTCCTACGCCTCTTCGGGTGGCGGGTTCGCCGCGGGTGGGCAGGCACCGTCGATCGATACCTGGCTGTGGCAGTCGATCCTCGCCACGCTGCTGTGCTGTCTGCCGCTCGGCATCGTCGCGATCGTGTTCTCCTCGCAGGCGCAGTCGGCGATGAACACCGGCAACTACGCCCTGGCCGCCGACAAGGCCAAGCAGGCCAAGAACTTCACCCTGATCTCGGTGGGTCTGGGCGTGCTGGCCGTGGTGCTCTACATCGTGTTCGTGGTCGTGATCGGCGCGAGCGTGGGCTTCTCGGAGTTCTGAGCCGGTGACCGGGGTGCTCAGCGCGGTCCGTTGGTCGATGCTGCCTCGCTGGGTCGCGCCGGTTGCAACCGGCCTGCTGGCCCTGGCGGTCTGTGGGGTGCTGGCCGCCATCGACGACGACACCCGCGCGGTGCTCGCGCCGCGCTGCCCGTTCCGCACGGTGACGGGGCTGGACTGCCCCGGCTGCGGCGGGACCCGGGCGCTGCACGCCCTGGTGCGCGGGGATCTCGCGCTGGCGCTGGATCACAACGTCGTCACCGTCCTGCTGCTGCCGCTGCTGGCGTGGGCCTGGATGCGCTGGCTGCTGGCCCGGACCGGGCGGGCGTTGGCACCCCCGACGCTGCCACCTCGGGTGAGCATGACGTTGGCGGTCGTGCTCGCGGCGTTCATGGTGCTGCGCAACCTGCCCTGGCTGCCCTTCGCCCACCTGGCCTCCACACCGTTGGCCTGAGCCGGCCGGTGCGTGCGTGCGCACCCCGGTCGGTAGGCTCCCGCGCATGAGCTCAGATTCCGCCCCTGCCCCTGCCGTCGACGATGCTGCCGCGCCGCGCCACGTGCTGGTCGCGGTCGCCTGGCCGTACGCCAACGGCTCGTTGCACCTCGGACACCTGGCTGGCGCCTACCTGCCGGCCGACATCTTCGCCCGCTACCACCGCATCGCGGGCAACCGGGTACTGATGGTCTCGGGCAGCGACGCCCACGGCACGCCGATCACCGTGCGCGCCGATCAGGAGGGCATCGCCCCCGCCGACGTCGTGCAGCGTTACCACCCGGAGTTCCTGCGCTACTGGGCGTCGCTGGGCATCACGTTCGACCTGTTCACGACCACGATGACCGAGAACCATCGCGACGTGACCCACGAGATCTTCCGGGGACTTCGGGACCACGGCCTGATCGAGGCCCGGACCACCGAGCAGTTCTACGACCCCGAGGCCGGCCGCTTCCTGCCCGACCGTTACGTGGAGGGAACCTGCCCGAGCTGTGGGGCGAGCGATGCACGCGGGGATCAGTGCGACACCTGCGGCAAGACCCTCGATCCGATCGACCTCGGCGATCCGCGTTCGAAGCTGACCGGGGCGGTGCCCGAGCTGCGCCCCACCGAGCACCACTTCATCCTGCTGTCCAGGCTCGAAGCGCGGGTACGGGCCTACCTCGAGGCCCGGGAGGGGTGGCGAAGCCACGTCATCAACTGGGCGCTGGGCTTCGTGCGTGAGGGGCTGCACGACCGCGCCATCACCCGCGACATCGCCTGGGGCGTGCCCCTGCCCGACGACGCCGGCATCGACGCGCCCGGCGACAAGCGCATCTACGTCTGGTTCGAGGCCGTGATCGGCTACCTCTCAGCCTCCAAGGAGTGGGCGCAGCGCGTCGGCGAACCCGACGCGTGGCGGGCCTGGTGGGAGGAGCCTGCGGGGGAGAGCTACTACTTCGTGGGCAAGGACAACATCCCGTTCCACGCCGTGTACTGGCCGGCGCAGCTGATGGGCACGCCCGAGCTGAACCTGCCCACCAACGTGCCGGCCAACCAGTACGTGACCTTCAAGGGCGCGAAGGCCTCCAAGTCACTGGGGGTGGGACGCTCGCTGCTCGACTACCTCGAGGTGTACCAGCCCGACACCCTGCGCTACGCCGTCGCCGCGAACCTGCCGGAGGCCAACGACGTCGACCTGACCGAGGACGAGCTGGTGCGTCGGGTCAACGACGAGCTGATCGCGACCTGGGGCAACCTCGTCAACCGGGTGCTGTCGATGATCCACAAGCGCTTCGAGGGGCGGGTGCCGACGCCCGGGCCGCTCGCCGAGCCCGACGAGCAGCTGCTGGCCACCATCGATGCCCAGCTCGCGGCCACCGCAGCCCATCTCGAGCGGGTGGAGCTGCGGGCTGCGCTCAAGGAGGCGCTGGCCGGTGCGCAGGCCACCAACGCCTACCTCAATGCGATGCAGCCCTGGAAGACCGCCACGACCGACCGCGAGCGCACCGCGACCACCCTGTTCACGGCTCTGCAGGCCATCAGCGGGCTGAACGTCGCCTTCGCGCCGTTCACCCCCTTCTCCTGCGACCGGCTCAACACCTGGCTCGGTGGTCCGACCGCCGAGCCCGACCCCCGGGACGCGCGTATCGGTGAGGGGCACATCGACCCCGGCGCGCTGGTCGGGCACGGCTGGGTCCGGCGCGAGGTCCCGGCGGGCACCGAACTCGGCGCGCCCGAGCCGCTGTTCGCCAAGATCGAACTCGACGAGGACTGACGAACGCCGGGCCGGTGGCGTGCGTCACGGCGCCGGGACGCGCTCAGCGCACCGCGCAGGCGACCTCGCTGCGCAATCGGCGGCGCAGCGCCTCGGCGAGCAGCACGATGCCGGCGACTGCCAGCACCGGCTGGACCGGCTCGAACCAGGTCAGTGCGCCGCTGCTGCCCAGCGCCAGGACCACCAGCTTGTTGCAGGTCGGGCAGCCGATCGCGAGAAACGACAGCAGCCCGCCCAGCGTGAAGCGCTTCTCGTCGGCACCCATCGGCAGTTGCGCGTCGTCGTCGGTTGCGTCGTGCTCGGCGACCTCAGCCGGCTCGTTGCGCACGTAGGTGGCCAGCAGCAGTCCGGCGAGCACGGCACTGACCGCGAAGGCGGCATACGTCCAGCCCGGCGCCTCGATCTGCCGGCCGAAGATCGGGTTGGGGATCAACTCGGTCGGCAGGCCGAGCACCAACGCCGAGATCAGCGTGGCGCCGGCGGCGGCTGTCCAGCGCCTCGGGCTCCAGGTGCGCATCGCGGACTCCGGGGGTGGAGAGGAGGGATCGGGCAACGCTGACCGCGAAGCGGACTCGTCGTGCAGGTGCAACGTCCTCGGGGGCGGAACTGTTCCCGGCACGTGCACGTCATCCTGTGTGGGCATGAGCGATCATGTGCGCATTTGTTGACATTGCTCCGGAACTCGTGTTGGCTGCCGGAGGAGGCCTGGAGGACTGAGCATGCTCCCCCCGCAACGACACGCCGTCATCCTCGCGCTGATCCGCGAGCACGGTGGTGTGCGCGTCAGCGACCTGGCGCGCGAGCTCGGGGTGTCGGACATGACCGTGCGCCGCGACCTCGAGGTGCTCGCCGAGCGCGGGGCGCTCGCCAAGATCCACGGCGGGGCGACGGCGGTCGCCGACGAGGCCACGACCCACGAGCCGGGGTTCGTCGTCAAGCAGGCGCGTGAGCGCCGCGAGAAGCGGGCGATCGCGACCGTGGCTGCCGCCCAGGTCGCCCCCGGCATGGCCGTGGTGCTCTCGGCGGGCACGACCACCTTCGCCCTGGCGCAGCAGCTGACCCGGGTCCCGGGACTGACCGTGGTCACCAACTCGCTGCGCATCGCGGAGGTGCTGTACGAGGGGGACGGCGAGGACCAGACCGTCGTGCTCACCGGGGGGATCCGCACGCCCTCGGACGCACTGGTCGGCCCCGTCGCCCTGGCCGCCCTGCGTGACCTGCACGTGGACGTGGCCTTCATGGGCGTGCACGGCATGGCACCGGGAGCCGGCTTCACCTGTCCCAACCTGATGGAGGCGGAGACCGACCGGGCCCTGATCGCCAGCGCCCGCCGGCTGGTCGTCGTCGCGGACCACACCAAATGGGGCGTGGTCGGGCTGTGCTCCATCGCCGGGCTGGACGACGCCGAGGTGCTGATCTCCGACGACGGCCTCGAGCCGGCCGCCCGCACGCTGCTCGAGCAGGAGGTGGGTCAGCTGGTCCTGGCCCCGACCGGCACGACCCACCAGGAGACCGCCTGATGCACCGAACGATCACGACCCTGTCCGACGGACGGGAGCTGGCCTACTACGACGACCACCCCGGTGCCGTGCGCGATGCGCTCGATGTCCGGGGGCTGCCATCCACCCACACGGTCTCCGAGCTGCGGCACGATCCGCTGCTGAACGAGTGGGTGGTCGTTGCCTCCCACCGGCAGGGCCGGACCCACCTGCCACCCGCCGACCAGTGTCCGCTGTGCCCGACCCGGGGCGCGAACCTGACCGAGATCCCGAGCCCCGACTACGACGTGGCCGTGTTCGAGAACCGCTTCCCGAGCCTCACGCCCGGGCTCGAGCCGCCCGCGGCGGACCCGGCCGTGCCCGGGGTCGAGCGGCTCCCGGGCAACGGCCGCTGCGAGGTGGTGTGCTTCACCAGCGAGCACGGCGGTTCGTTCGCGGGCCTGCCACGCCACCGCGTGCGCACGGTGGTCGACGCGTGGGCCGACCGCACCCGCGAGCTGTCGGCGCTGCCCGGGGTCGAGCAGGTGTTCTGCTTCGAGAACCGGGGCGAGGCGATCGGCGTCACCCTGCACCACCCCCACGGGCAGATCTACGCCTATCCGTTCGTCACGCCGCGCAGCGCTCGGATGCTCGAGGTCGCTGCTGATCACGAGCGGCGCACCGGACGCAACCTGTTCGCCGACGTGCTCGCCCGCGAGCAGGCCGCCGAGGCGCGGGTGATCACCAGCACCGAGCACTGGACCGCGTTCGTGCCCGCTGCGGCCCGCTGGCCGGTCGAGGTCCACCTGTTCCCCCACCGGCAGGTCGCCGACCTCCCTGGGCTCACCGCGGCCGAACGCGACGACTTCGCGGGGTTGTACCTCGACGTGCTCGGCCGCTTCGACCGGCTGTATCAGGCGCCGCTGCCCTACATCGCCTCGTGGCACCAGGCCCCGGTGCGCGAGGGCCGCGACCTGTCCTACCTGCATCTGCAGCTGTGCTCGATCCAGCGCTCGCCCGGCAAGCTCAAGTACCTCGCCGGCTCGGAGTCGGGCATGGGCGTGTTCATCAACGACGTCGCCCCGGAGTCCGCGGCCGCGCAGCTGCGCGCGCTGTGAGGTTCCGGCCGGCGCTGGCCGCCACCTCGGCCGCCACCTCGGCCGCCACCTCGGTGTAGACGGTCTCGAGGTCGTCGAGGTGGCGCTCGGGGGACCGTTGACGCACCCGGTCGCGAGCGCCCGCACCCAGCGCCAGCCGCCGGGGCTCCTCCTCGAGCAGCCGCAGGGCCTCGTGGGCCAGAGCCTCGTCGCTGCGCGCCACCACGCCACTGACCCCGTCGGCGACGACGTCGAGGTGGAGCTGACGGACCACCAGCGGGAGCCCCGACCACGCCGCCTCCAGCAGGGTGAGCGGGTCGTTCTCGCTCACCGACGCCGACACGTACACCTCGGCAAGGTCGTAGGCGGCGCGGACCTCGGCGTAGCCCAGGCGGCCCGGCAGCCGCACCTGGCGCTGCAGTCCGGTGCGTCGCACGGCCGCGCGCAGCCGATCCAGGTCCCGGCCCCCGCCGATCATGACCAGCCGCACGTCGTCGCGTGCGCGCAGGGCTGCAGCCAGCGCCGCGATGAGCTCTCGCGCACGCTTCTCGGCGGCGACTCGCCCGACGCTGAGCAGGACCCGGTCGCCGGGGGCCAGTGCGAACCCGGCGCGCAGCCGGGCGCGCAGCTGCGCGCGTGCGGCGGGCGAGATGGTCGGTGGCGGAGGGTCGCACACGGCGTTGGGCAGCCGCACGAGGTGGTGGCCGGGGGCCAGCCGCTCCAGCTGCTCGATGGCGGCTGCGGACGGGGCGATGAGCCGGTCGGCGCCGGCGAGGAACCGGCGCAGCACGTCGTCGAGCCGGCGGGTTGCCCAGGGGCGCGCAGGCGGCGGAACCCGCAGGTAGTGCAGGTAGTGGGCGTAGAAGGTGTGCAGGGTGTGGACCCACGGCAGGCCCAGCCGGTGTGCCGCGGCCCGTCCGGCGGCGCCGAGCAGGCCTTCGGTGTGGGTGTGCACCACCTCGATGTCGTGGTCGTGCAGCCAGTCGGCGAGCCGCCCGACGCGCACCGGGGCCGCGGTGAGCTGCGCGGAGGGCAGCAGCGGCCAGGCGCGCAGCGGGAGGTCGGGCGGCGGCTCGTC
>SKJO01000425.1 GCA_007121975.1 Nitriliruptoraceae bacterium
CGCACGAACTCCTCGGCGTTCTCCTCGAGCACGTCGTCGATCTCGTCGAGCAGGGCGTCGACGTCGTCGAGCAGCTCCTGGGATCCGGAGCCTGCCTCCGACGGGGCCTCGACGGCCTCCTCGATCGGCTCTTCGGCCTCACGCTCGGCGGCGCCACCCTTGCGGACCTGCCCACCCTCGCTCATGGTCTGGCTCCTCGGCGTCGCGTCGGACGCGAAGGTATCGGTCCGACCTGCGAGGGTCAGCCCCGCAATCTCTCGAGCAGGCCACTGGCATCGTCGACCGCGTCGAGTACCTCACCGAGCAGCGCGCGGGTTCCCCGGGCCGGGTCGAGCATCGGGACCCGCTGCAGCGCGTCGCGGCCGACGTCGAACACCAGCGCGTCCCAGCCCGCGGCGACGACCTCGGTGCCGAACTTGCGGATGCACTCGCCGCGGAACCAGGCCCGGGTGTCCGTCGGTGGGGTGAGCACCGCCGCTTCGACCTCGGCGTCCGTCACCAGCCGCTCGACCCGGCCGCGTGCGGCCAGACGGTGGTACAGGCCCTTGTCGCGGCGCACGTCGTGGTACTGCAGGTCGACCATCTTGAGCCGGTCGTGGGCCCAGCCCAGATCGTGGCGCTCGCGGTAGGCCTCGAGCAGGTCGAGCTTGGTCGCCCAGTCCACCTGCCCGGCCAGTGCGCGCGGATCGCGCGAGGCGGTGGCCAGCACGCCCTCCCAGCGGGTGAGCACGTCCTCCTCCCCCGGGCTGGTGCCCCGCCTTCGGGCGGTGGTGGCGGCGGCGTCGAGGTAGCGTTCCTGGACCTCGAGGGCCGTGGCCCGCGTGCCGTCGGAGAACCGCAGCACCCGGCGGCAGCCGAGGTCGTGGCTCACGGCGTGGAAGGCGGCGACCGGGTTCTCGAGGGTCGGGAGCACCGGGCTGGTTCCGGCCTCGATCGACTCGAGCACGAGCAGCATCGTGCCGACCTTGAGCAGCGTGGCGACCTCGCACAGCGTCGCGTCGCCGTTGATCACGTGCAGCCGCCGGTAGCGCCCCGGATCCGCGTGTGGTTCGTCCCGGGTGTTCATCAGCGGACGCTTCAGCGTCGTCTCGAGACCGACCTCGACCTCGAAGAAGTCCGCCCGCTGCGTGAGCTGGTAGTCGACCCGGGGATCGAGCTCGGAGCCCAGCCGCCCGGCACCGGTGAACACCGGCCGGGTGACGAAGAAGGGCAGCAGCGCGGCGGTGAGCCGGCCGAAGGGGATGCCGCGGGCCACCAGGTAGTTCTCGTGGGTGCCGTAGGCCGCCCCTTTGCCGTCGGTGTTGTTCTTGTGGATCAACACTCGGCTGCCGGCGGGCAGGCGTGCCGCCGCCCGCTGCGCGGCCTGCTCGAGGATGCGCTCTCCGGCCCGGTCCCAGATCACCAGATCGCGCGCGTTGGAGCACTCCGGGGTGGCGTACTCCGGGTGCGCGTGGTCGACGTAGAAGCGGGCCCCGTTGGTCAGCACGGTGTTGGCCAGCCCGAGCTCCTCGTCGTCGAGCGGCTCGTGCGGATCGGGGTGCTCGTAGCCGCGGGCATCGCGCAGGGGATGCTCGTCGGTGTGGTCCCAGACCACCTCGAGGTCGTCGGCATCGCGGTAGGCGCCGACCACCAGCGAGGAGGCCAGCACCGGATTGACCTCGCTGGGCCCGTCGACCGTGATGCCGTACTCGGTCTCGACCCCGACGAACGGCGGGGTGCTCACAGGTACTGGCCCGGCGTGAGGTTCTCGATCGCGCGGCCCGGGGTGCGTTCGGGCCGGTCGCGGTTGATCAGGGTACGCACGTAGACGATGCGCTCGCCCTTCTTGCCGCTGATGCGGGCCCAGTCGTCGGGGTTGGTGGTGTTGGGCAGGTCCTCGTTCTCGCGGAACTCGTCGCGGATGGCGCGCAGCAGATCATCGAGTTCGAGGCCCTTGATGCCGCTCTCGATCAGCCGCTTGATCGCGAGCTTCTTGGCCCGGGCGACCACGCTCTGGATCATCGCCCCGGAGCTGAAGTCCTTGAAGTGCAGGATCTCCTTCTCGCCGTTGGCGTAGGTCACCTCGAGGAACTCGTTGTCGGCGTCCTCGGCGTACATCTTGGCGGCGGTGGCCTCGATCAGCGATGTCATGGCCGTGGCCGCGTCACCGTGGCGTTCGAGCTCGGCGGGGTGCAGCGGGAGCCCGGGATGCAGGTAGATGCCGAAGATCTCCTTGGCGGCCTGCTGCTCGGGGCGGTCGACCTTGATCTTCACGTCGAGGCGGCCGGGTCGCAGGATGGCCGGGTCGATCATGTCCTCCCGGTTGGAGGCCCCGATGACCACGACGTCCTTGAGCGTCTCCACACCGTCGATCTCGGCGAGCAGCTGGGGCACGATGGTGGTCTCGACGTCGGAGGAGACGCCGGTGCCGCGGGTGCGGAACAGCGACTCCATCTCGTCGAAGAACACGATCACGGGGAAGCCCTCGGCGGACTTCTCGCGGGCTCGTTGGAAGATCAGGCGGATCTGACGCTCGGTCTCGCCGACGTACTTGTTGAGCAGCTCGGGGCCCTTGACGTTGAGGAAGTAGCTCTTGACGTCCTCCCGCCCGGTCTTGTCGCGGACCCGCTGTGCCAGGGCGTTGGCCACGGCCTTGGCGATCATCGTCTTGCCGCAGCCGGGGGGGCCGTACAGCAGGATGCCCTTGGGGGCCTCGAGCTCGTGCTCGACGAACAGGTCGGCGTACAGGTAGGGCAGCTCGACCGCGTCGCGGATCGCCTCGACCTGCTCGCCGAGCCCTCCGATCTGCTCGTAGGTCACATCGGGGACCTGCTCGAGGATCAGCTGCTCGACCTCGGCCTTGGGCACCCGCTCGATGGCGGTGTTGGACCGGGGGTCGACCAGCACGCTGTCGCCCGCCTTGAGCGGTGCGGCCACCAGGGGGTGGGCGAGGTGCACGATGCGCTCGTCGTCGCTGTGGCCGACCACCAGCAACCGCCCGTCGTCGAGCCGCTCCGAGATCGTCATCAGCTCGCCGCGGTCCTCGAAGCGGGCGATGGCGACCACGTTCATGGCGTCGTTGAGCTGGACCTCGCGGCCCGGCACCAGCTCGTCGAGCTCGAGGTCCGGTGCGAGCCCGACCTCGAGCTTGCGGCCCGAGACCATGACGGTGGCGGTGGGCTCCGTCTCGCTGCGTTCGACCAGCGTGGCGTAGGTACGGGGTGGGGCGGCGAGCCGCTCGACCTCCTCCTTGAGGGTGGCCAGCTGCTCCCGGGCGCTGCGCAGGGTCTCGGTGAGCTTGGCGTTCTGCGCGGTGGCGGCGGTCAGCTGCCCGCGGGCCTCGAGCAGCCGTTCCTCGAGGACCTGGATGCGCGCCGGGGCGGAGCCGAGTCGGCGGCGCAGCTGCTCGACCTCGTCGCGCAGCAGGTCGAGTTCCGTGGCCTGCGCGCGGGGGTCGCGATCGGCGTGATCCTGGTCGGTCTCGCGGTCGTCGGCTGGCCACGGCATCTGCGGCCCGGGCTGGCTCACGCGCGCTCCTCGCGTCGGGTCCACCGTTGCGCTCGGCTTCGAGCGGGGGCAGGCGGGTTCGGACCTGCGCCGCGACCCGTCCGGGCCGCGGCCTCGGAGCCGGCAGTGTAGGGGACGCGCCTGCCCGCCCCGGGCACCCGGGCGTGCTCTCCCGCCGGTCGCCGGACTCAGCTCGCGCTGGTGGTCAGGACCGTCTCGATCCAGCGGGCCTGCGACACCCCCGAGGTGGTCACCGAAGCCACGAACTCGGCGTTGTCGTGGATGCCGGCCACCGCCGTGGCCACGTTGCTCACCCGCTCGGCGACGTCGGCGGCCACCGCGCGCTGCTCCTCCACGGCGCCGGCGATCGACTGTTGGGCGTCGCGTACCTCGCTGACCGCCCCCGACACCTGGCCGAGTCCCTCGGTGACCGCGGCGGCTTTGGTCTCGACCCCACCGACGATCTCGCTCACCTCACGGGTCGCATCGCCGACCTCCTTGGCCAGCTTCTTGACCTCGTCGGCGACCACCGCGAAGCCGCGCCCGGCGGCACCGGCGCGGCTGGCCTCGATCGTGGCGTTGAGCGCGAGCAGTCGGGTCTGCTTGGCGATGCGCTCGATCAGGGCGAGCACCGACACGACCTGGTGGGTGGCGTCGGTCAGTTGCTGCATCGCCTCGACGGCCTGGCTGGAGCTTTCGTCGGCACCCTGCACGATGCGTACCGAGTCCTCGGCCCGGGTGGCCACCTCCTGGATCGCCGCGGCCTGTTCCTCGGTCGCGGTGGCCAGCGCCGCTGCGTGCTCGGCGACGGTCTCGGCCGCGGCCAGGGTCAGCTCGGACTGCGCGCCGGCCTCGACGACGGTGGCCGCGAGATCCCGCGCCACGGTGCCCGCATCGTCGCTGGCCAGCCGGGTGATCCGGCGGCCCCGCTTGCGGTCGATCGCGTCGATGAGTGTGCCCGACAGGGTCAGGAACTCGCTGCCGGGCTCCAGCGCCTGCTTGGCCCGGCTGCGGCGACCCTCGAGGGCATCGGCGAGGCGTTCGGCGGCGACCACGTGGAAGCGGGCGTGGAGGCTGCGCAGGTGCTCGTGCTCCTCGGAGTCGAGCAGCCCGTCCGAGCCTCCCCCGTAGAGCCACTGGCCGAGCTCGCAGCGGTCGTCGAGCCGGGCCGTGCCCGGGACCACGTCCACACTGATGCCTTCGCTGGCCCGGTGCAGGTGCAGCTTCCACTTGCCGTGGGCGGCGATGATCCGGGTGAGCAGGGCGTCGAGGTCGGTGGCAGTCGCGCTGGGCATCGGGCGATCTCTCTCGGCGGGTGCGGGACCCGGGCACGCCGGTGGTCGACCGACGCCGCGGTGGGTTGACTCCCGCCCGGCCTGTCGGCGCGAACCCCGGAGAATCAAGGACGACGATGGCGGCCAGACGGACGGGGCGGAGCACGCCCGCGAGGCCCGGGCGTGAGGCATCCTACGCGGGCCGTCAGCGACCACCGCAGCGACCACCTCCTCGAGGTCCCCGTGAGCCGCACCACCGAACTGCTCAGCACGCTCGCCGCCGGGGCCGTCGGTGCCGCGGTGGCCGTGGTCGTGGTCGGCGCCAGTCCCCTGCTGGTGCTTCCGGCCGTGGCGGGGGTGGCCGCGGTCGCCGTCGTGGCCCCGCGTCGAGCCGGTGGCTGAGGTCCGCGCCCCGGGCTCAGTCGTTCGCTGCGGCGACCGGTTCGTCGGGATCTGACGGCGTGCTCCAACGCAGGTGGCCCTCCGCGGCGGCCTTGCGCCGCCGAGGCGGTGGCCCTCCCTCGTCGCGGGAGGGGACGCGCCGCGCGGTGGTCAGAAAGGCGGTGTGCGCGACCATCCGGTGGGCGGGTCGCACCGCGAGCCCGTCGAGGTCCCAGGGGCGCACCAGGGTCTCGGTGGTGCGCACCGCATGGAAGCGTCCGTCGTCGTGCAGCGTCTCGACCACGCGCATGACCTGAGGGACGGTCGGCGCGTAGGTGAGCACGATCCCCCCCGGCGGGAGCGCGTCGGCCGCCGCCCCGATGACCTGCCAGGGTTCGAGCAGGTCGAGCACCACGCGGTGTGCGCGCAGTTGGGGCAGTCCCTCGGTGATGTCGCCCTCGATCAGTTCCCAGGTATCGGGGTGCGTCCCGTGGAAGCGTTCGACGTTGCGGCGGGCGACGGCTGCGTGCTCCGGTCGCCGTTCGAAGGAGATGACCCGTCCGGTGGGACCGACCGCATCGAGCAGCGCCAGGGTCAGGGCGCCGGAACCGGCGCCGGCCTCGACCACCGTGCAGCCCGGCCGGACATCGGCGGCGGACACGATCATGGCCTGGTCCTTGGCGTAGATCACCTGGGCGCCGCGCTTCATCTTGAGCACGAAGTCCTCACGGGTGGGCCGCAGGACCACGACCTCCATACCCTTGCCGGTGCGTACCGCCGTGCCCTCGACCTCGCCGATGAGCACGTCGTGCTCGACCAGTCCACCGTGGCTGTGCCACTGGGCCCCGGGTTCGAGGGTCACCAGGTAGCGGCGAGCTTTGCGGTCGGTGATCACCACCACCTCACCGGCCTGCAGGGGGTGGTCGCTGCCCGGCAGTCGGACCGCGCTCACGGCTGCGCCGCGGCGAGTGGCAGCGCGGCGTGGATGCGCTCCTGCTGCCGGCAGAAGGCGCACACCTGCCCGGTCGTGGGCATCGCGCACCGCTCACAGGCGGCGAGTTGCTCCCCCCGGTCGTCGGCGGCCGCGAAGCGTTCCCGACGGTCGAGGAACCCGAACAGCAGCTGGGCCTTGGCCCCGGGTGAGCGGGCCTCGATGACGTCGAGCGCCGCCTTGAGCTCATGGCCGGTGTTGCCCTCGACCAGGGGGCACTCCTCCACCACGTAGTCGATGCCGCGGAGCACGCAGTAGGCGGCCATCTCCCGTTCGGAGAGCCGGTACAGCGGCTTGACCTTGCGCACCTGGTTGGTGCCGTCGGCCGGAAGCACCGGCTGCTGGCGCGCGAGGAAGGTGTCCTGCCACCGCAGCAGGTTGCCGAGCAGCGTCGCCGCCTCGTCGTCGAGGTTGTGCCCGGTGGCCAGCACCTCGTAGCCGTGGTCGACCGCGACCCGGTTGAACACGTAGCGCTTGGACAGACCGCACACCCCGCAGGCCGAACGTCCCGTGGCCTGGGCCCCGGAGGGCGTGGTGTAGCCGTAGACCCCGGCGAGGTCGACCTCGTGCAGTCTCACGCCACGTTCCTCGGCGAAGCGCCGGCACACCTCGCCGCTCCGGGTGGAGTACCCGCCGATGCCCAGGCCCACGTACAG
Organism: Nitriliruptoraceae bacterium; assembly: GCA_007121975.1. GTDB lineage: Bacteria > Actinomycetota > Nitriliruptoria > Nitriliruptorales > Nitriliruptoraceae > SKJO01. Next base: position 6,789 of record SKJO01000425.1, read on the forward strand.
CCCGTCGACCCGGTAGCCCAACGCCAACAGGATGTCCCACAGTGCCAGCGAGTCCTTGCCGCCCGAGACCGCGATCAGGACCCGCTCGTCGTAGGAGATCATCCGTTCACGGGCGCCGAGCCCGGGCGCCTGGTCGATCGCCTTGCGCACCTGTGACTGCACGTGGTCGACGAAGTGCACCGAGCACCACGCTGCGCGGTGCCGCGGCTCCTCGATCACCGCCGGGCTGCGGCAGATCACACAGGTCGGGCCGGCGCCGCCGGAGATGACCGGCCGGATCTCGACCTCCGCGTCCTCGCCGAGCAGGTGCTCGGCGGTCACCAACTCGCCCTCGTGGAGGACGAGCACGGTGTGCGGCGGGATGTCGAGGTGAGCGAGCACCTCGGCCACCGCCGCCGGTCCGGGGACGGTCTCGATGCGATCGGGGTTGCGCAGGTGCACGCGCACGAACGGCTCTCCTGGCGGGCTGGTGGACGTCGGAGCGGACCCGGACGTCGCCGGGGGGTGGCACGACGGGCCAGCGTAGCCAGGCGCGCGCCGTCGGGCGCGGGCTCAGCCCGATGGTTCGTCGAGTTCGCGCGACACCCAGTCGGTCAGGGGACCGAACCCGCCACTGACGTCGGCGGCACGGCGCTCGTCCTCGTCGAGGAAGGCGGTGACCGCGTCGGGCGCGGAGGTGTTGGCGCTGGACTCGATGACCACGGGGCTGCCGACCTCGGCGGTGACCTGCTGGTCGCGCACGCGGAAGGTCAGCGGCTTCCCTTCGACGATGGTGAAGACCATGCGCTCGTGGCTGAGTTCGACCTCGAGTCGGCGCCGCCGGAAGCGCAGCGCGAACGACAGCCGCTGCCAGGCCCGCGGCAGGCGTGGATCGAAGGTGAGTTGACCGTCGTAGTCGCGCAGGCCGCCGAACCCGTAGGTCAGCGCCATCCACACCCCGCCGGTGCTGGCCACGTGCACCCCGTCCACGACGTTGCCGGCGACGTCGGCCAGATCCATGAGTACGGCGTACTGGAAGTACTCCAGGGCCTTCTCCTCGTAGCCGATCTCGGCCGCGAGGATCGATTGCACGCAGGCCGACAGCGAGGAGTCACCGGTGGTCAGCGGGTCGTAGTAGTCGAAGTTGCGCCGCTTCTGGCTCATGGAGAACTCGTTGCCGAGCAGCACCATGGCCAGCACGACGTCCGCCTGCTTGATCACCTGGTGGCGGTAGATGACCAACGGGTGGTAGTGCAGCAGCAGGGGGTAGTTGGCGTGTGGGGTCCCCGGGAAGTCCCAGACCTCCTTCTCGAGGAAGTTGGCATCCTGGGGGTGGATGCGCCGCTCCTGGTCGAAGGGCACGAACATCGTGTCCGCGGCGCGGGCCCAGGTGAGGATCTCGTCGTCCTCGAGCCCGGTTTCGTGCACCAGGTGGCGGTAGGCCTCGGTCTCGTGGTCCCGCATCCAGGTGGTCACCTCGGCGGCGTAGCGCAGGTTGGCGCGGGCCATCAGGTTGGTGAAGGCGTTGTCGTTGACCACCGTGGTGTACTCGTCGGGGCCGGTCACCCCGTGGATGTGGAACGCGCCGTCGTCGGGGCTGAAGAACCCGAGCCCGGCCCACAGTCGGGCGGTCTCGACCAGGATCTCGGCGCCGACCTCGGTCAGCAGTCCGAGGTCGCCGCGGACGTCGACGTAGCGCTTGATCGCGTAGGCGATGTCGGCGTCGATGTGGTACTGCGCGGTGCCCGCGGCGTAGTACGACGATGCCTCCTCGCCGTTGATGGTGCGCCAGGGGAACAGCGCGCCGTCCTCAGAGAGCTCACGGGCGCGGTCACGGGCCAGGTCGAGCATCGAGTGACGGAAGCGCAGCAGGTTGCGGGTCACCCGCGGCTCGGTGTAGGTGAGGAACGGCGCGACGTAGATCTCGGTGTCCCAGAAGTAGTGGCCCTCGTAGGCCTGGCCGGTCAGGCCCTTGGCCGGGATCCCGGTGGTCTCCGCCCGGGCGGAGGACTGCAGCAGCTGGTAGATGTTCCAGCGGATCGCCTGCTGGATGCGCCGCGGTCCGTCGACCACCACGTCGGCTCGGTGCCAGAAGTCCTCCAGCGCCCGCTGCTGACCGACCTCGAGCGCGCCGTAGCCGTCGCGCAGGGCCCGGTCCAGACTGCGCCGCGAGCGGTCGACCAGTTCCCGGGCCGGCACCGCCCGGGAGGTGTGGTAGGTGAAGAACTTCGTGATGCGGATCGGCGCGCCGGCGCGCGCGTCGACCGTGAACACCACCTTGCTGAGGTCCTCGCCCCAGGTGGTGGTGGCCCGCCACGGGTTGTCGGTCTCGATGATGTGGTCCACCCCCACGCCCAGCGTCATGCGCGAGTGGCTGGTGCGGTAGCCGGTGACGATGCGGTGGGCCTCGACGTGGTGCTGCCGGGCGTTGAGCACCCGGTCGAAGAAGCCCCGGGAGCGGCGGGGATCGCCGTTGTTGCCGCCCCGTGGTTCGTCGTCGGCGCGCGAGTCCTGGCGGTTGAGCAGCTGGGAGGAGATCACCACCGGAGCGTCGCGGTCGACCTCGACCTCGTAGGTGATCGCGCCGAGGTGGCGGTGCTCGAGGGACACCAGGCGGTGGGAGACCACGCGCACGTGCTTGCCGCCGGGGCTGGCCCACTCCAGATCGCGGGTCAGCACCCCGCGCCGGAAGTCCAGCGACCGCTCGTAGGTCCGCAGGCGGGCGGTGGGCAGGTACAGCGGCTCGTCATCGACGTAGAGCTTGAGCAGGGTGGCGTCGGGCACGTTGACGATGGTCTGTCCGGTGCGCGCGAAGCCATAGGCCTCCTCGGCGTGCACGATCGGCCAGGTCTCGTGGAACCCGTTGCAGAACGTGCCCGGCTCGATGCCCGGTCGGCCCTCCTCGAAGGTGCCGCGCACCCCGAGGAACCCGTTGGACAAGGCGAAGATGGTTTCGGCGTTGCCCATCCACCGCCGCGAGAACCCGGTCTCCCGGATGGCCCACTCATCGGAGGGGTAGAGGTGTTCGGGCGGAAGCCGCAGCTCGCGCGGGATCATGGCGGTTCCTGGGGGCGGCGTGGGGCGGGTCGCCGCCAACGCTAGTCCCGCGCCGCTGCCCGAGGCTGCGTGTTTCAGTCCCCGGCGTAGGTAACCTGGCAGAAGCCGTGGTTGCAGTAGCCGCCGGGCACCTTCGCGAGGTACTGCTGGTGCTCGGGTTCGGCGTGGTACAGGCCGCTGAGCGGGACGATCTCGGTGGCAATGGCGCCGAAGCCACCAGCGGTCAGTTGCTGCTGGTAGTGCGCGCGCGATTCGTGGGCGAGCGCGGGTTGCCCGTCATCGGTGGTCAGGATGATCGACCGGTACTGGGTACCGACGTCGTTGCCCTGGCGCATGACCTGGGTCGGATCGTGGTTCTCCCAGAACGGGACCAGCAGGTCCCGAAACGACACCACCGAGGGGTCATGCACGACCGCGACCACCTCGGCGTGTCCGGTGCGCCCGCTGCACACCTCGCGGTAGGTGGGGTTGGGTGTGGTGCCCCCGGCATAGCCGGCGAAGGTCGAGTACACGCCGGGCAGTTGCCAGTAGATGCGCTCCGCGCCCCAGAAGCAGCCCATGCCCACCACCGTGAGCGCGTGTCCCTCGGGCCAGGGCGGGGTCATCGGCGTGCCGAGCACGGCGTGCGTGGCGGGGACGGGCAGCGGTGTGTCGCGTCCGGGCAGTGCCTGGTCGGGGGGGACGACCGTCGGGGCGGGGCGGGAACGACCGAACATCTCGCGGCTCCTGGGATCGAGGGGCGGACACGACCAGGTTCGCACCCGGGCGGGGTGCCAGACGGCCCACCCCGCCCGGCGTGTCGGCCGGTCGGACCGGGCTCAGGCGTCGCGCAGCGAGCGCAGGACGTAGGGCAGGATGCCGCCGTGGCGGTAGTACTCCGCCTCGCCCGGGGTGTCGATGCGCACGAGTGCCTCGAAGTCGGTGACCGCCCCGTCGGGTGCCGTGGCGGTGACCGCGACGGTGCCCGGCACGCCGCCGTCGTTCATCGCGGCGATGCCGTCGATGTCGAAGGTCTCCTCGCCGGTCAGCCCCAGCGCCTCGATCGAATCACCGTCGAGGAACTGCAGGGGCAGCACGCCCATCCCGATCAGGTTCGAGCGGTGGATGCGCTCATACGAGGTGGCGATCACCGCTCGGACCCCGAGCATCGCGGTGCCCTTGGCGGCCCAGTCACGCGACGATCCCGAACCGTACTCGGCACCGGCGAGCACCACCAGTGGCGTGCCCTGCGCGGCGTAGCGCTCGGCGGCGTCGGGGATCGGCACCACCTCGCCGTCGCGGGTGAAGTCCCGGGTGACCCCACCCTGGGTGCCCGGTGCCAGCAGGTTGCGCAACCGGATGTTGCCGAAGGTGCCCCGGACCATCACCTCGTGGTTGCCCCGGCGCGAGCCGTAGGAGTTGAAGTCCGACCGGGCCACGCCGTGCTCGGTGAGGTAGGCGCCGGCCGGGCTGTCGAGCTTGATCGTGCCGGCGGGCGAGATGTGGTCGGTGGTGACCGAGTCGCCGAGCTTGGCCAGCACCCGGGCGCTGGCGATGTCGGTGACCGGGGCGGGCTCGGCCTCGAGCCCCTCGAAGAACGTGGGGTGACGGATGTAGGTCGAGTCCGGGTCCCAGGCGAAGGTGTCGCCTTCCGGGGTGGGCAGCTGCTGCCAGACCTCGTCGCCGTCGAACACCGAGGCGTACTTGCTGGTGAACATCTCCGAGGCGACCGCCCGGTCCACGACCTCCTGGACCTCCTGGGGCGAGGGCCAGAGGTCCGAGAGGTACACCGGCTGGCCGTCGGCTCCGGTGCCCAGCGGATCGGTGGTCAGGTCGAGGTCCATCGTGCCGGCCAGCGCGTAGGCCACCACCAGCGGCGGCGAAGCGAGGTAGTTCATGCGCACGTCGGGATTGATGCGTCCCTCGAAGTTGCGGTTGCCCGACAGCACACTGACCACGGCCAGATCGGCGTCGTTGACCGCCTGGCTGACCTCGGGGATCAACGGACCGGAGTTGCCGATGCAGGTCGTGCAGCCGTAGCCCACGAGGTTGAAGCCGAGCTTGTCGAGGTAGGGGGTCAGCCCGGCACGGTCGTAGTAGTCCATCACGACCTTGGAGCCGGGCGCGAGCGTGGTCTTGACCCAGGGCTTGCGCTCGAGGCCGGCCTCGACGGCCTTCTTGGCCAGCAGCGCCGCAGCGACCATGACCGAGGGGTTGGAGGTGTTGGTGCACGAGGTGATCGCGGCGATGGTGACCGCGCCGTGGTCGAGTTCGAAGCTCGAACCGTCGGCCAGGGTCACGGGGGTGGGGGCCGTGGGCCGCCAGTCCCCCACCGGGTCGGGTCGGCCGGCGGGCTGCGCGGCGCGCGCGTCCCCGGCAGCGGCGTCGGTCGCAACCGGGTCACTTGCCGGGAAGGTGTCGGCGACCGCCCGGTCGTGGCCCTCGGGTGCCGACTGGCCGGTCTCGTCGATCAGCGCGGCGCGGAACGAGCGCTTGGCGTCGGTCAGCGCGACGCGGTCCTGCGGGCGCTTGGGCCCGGCCAGCGAGGGCACGACGCGGGACAGATCGAGCTCGAGCTCCTCGGAGTACTCCGGCGAGGAGTCCGGGTCGTGCCACAGCCCCTGCGTCTTGGCGTAGGCCTCCACGAGCGCGACCTGCTGCTCCGAGCGGCCGGTGAAGCGCAGGTAGCGCAGGGTCTCGTCGTCGATCGGGAAGATCGCCACCGTCGAGCCGTACTCCGGGGACATGTTGCCGATGGTGGCGCGGTTGGCCAGCGGCACGGCACCCACGCCGGGGCCGTGGAACTCGACGAACTTGCCGACCACCCCATGCTTGCGGAGCAGTTCGGTGATGGTCAGCACCAGGTCGGTGGCGGTCGCGCCGTCGGGCAGCGTGCCGCGCAGCTTGAAGCCCACCACCTCGGGGATCAGCATCGAGACCGGCTGGCCGAGCATCGCGGCCTCGGCTTCGATCCCGCCCACGCCCCAGCCGAGCACCCCGAGCCCGTTGACCATCGGGGTGTGCGAGTCGGTGCCCACCAACGTGTCGGGGTAGGCCTGCACGGTGCCGTCGGGCAGCGGGTTGGGGAACACGACCCGGGCGAGGTACTCGAGGTTGACCTGGTGCACGATGCCGGTGCCGGGCGGCACGACCTTCAGCCCGTCGAAGGCGCCCTGCCCCCAGCGCAGGAACTGGTAGCGCTCGCGGTTGCGGGCGAACTCGAGATCGATGTTGCGCTGCAGGGCGTCGGCGACCCCGAACACGTCGGCGACCACCGAGTGGTCGATCACCAGCTCGGCGGGCACCAGGGGGTTGATCCGCGCCGGATCCCCGCCCAGCGCCACCATCGCCTCGCGCATGGCGGCGAGGTCCACCACCGCCGGCACGCCGGTGAAGTCCTGCAGGATCACCCGGGCGGGGCGGAAGGGGATCTCGATGTCGGGGGTGGCGCCCGGGTCCCAGTCCGCGAGTGCCCGGATGTGCTCGGCGGTGCTCTGCACGCCGTCCTCGGTGCGCAGCAGGTTCTCGAGCAGCAGCTTGAGGCTGTAGGGCAGCCGCTTCGAGCCGGCGACGGCGTCGAGTCGGAAGATCTCGTAGCGGTCGTCGCCCACCGCCAGAACGTCCCTCGCGCCGAAGCTGTCCATCGTGGCCACCGCCGTCTCCTTGCCGGGTTGCTGACTGCGCTTCACCGGGACCATACCGGACGCTGGTGGCACGTCCCGGTGCCTGGACCGGTACGGTTGGCGCGGGAACGTTCCGCCCTCATGGACCGGACGGAACGAGGGAGGCCTGAGCCATGTACGACCTGCCGGTGCTGGAGCCCACCGATCGTTTCACGGCTCTGACCACGCTCAACGAACTGCGTGGGATCGTGCTGGGCGATCCGATCGACCACCTGCCGCCCGGGGCGGAGCTGGCCGCCATCACCGAGGCCGCTCCCGATCTCAAGCGTGAGCTGGTGGCGAGCGGCATGCCCAGCGGGGTCACCACCTGCGACCTGATCACGCTTCCCTACCCGGTGAGCTTCGGGCTGTGGCGCGCGGCGCGCTCCCCCGCCCCGTTCCTGTGGATCACCAACCGCATGATCGTCGTGCAGTGGGACGATGCCGAGGGTCGGCAGCGCACCCTGCTGTGGGAGGCCTCCGACCACGAGCAGGGCGAGTACACGCCGTACTTCGCCAAGCTCAAGGCCCGCAACCCGCTGCCCGAGTCCGTGCTCGCCACCGAGCACGGCACGGTGCTCGGCCACCTGCGCTCGCTGGGCATCGCTCCGGAGGACGTCGACTACGTCGCCTTCGACCACCTGCACACCCAGGATCCCCGGCGGCTGGTGGGCACCACCCGGCCGGCTCCCGATCTGGGCAGTTCCGAGGCGCCGATCGCCCCGTGGTTCCCCAACGCCGTGCTGATCAGCCAGCGCCGGGAGTGGGAGAGCATCCGCCACCTGCACCCGCTGCAGGTCCCCTGGTATCAGCCCGAGACCTATCGCGACCTGCCCCACGATCGCCTCGCGCTGGTCGACGGCGACGTGCTGCTCGGCCCCGGGGTCGCCCTGATCGCCACGCCGGGACACACCGCCGGCAACATGAGCCTGGCCCTCAACACCTCCAGCGGGGTGTGGACCTCCTCGGAGAACGGGGTGGCGGCCGAGTCGTGGGCGCCGCGGGTCTCGCGCATCCCGGGGCTGCGCCACTGGTCGGTGGAGTGGGGCCAGGAGGTCATCCTCAACGCCAACACCCTGGAGTTCGCCTCCTGGCAGTACAACTCGATGGTCCTCGAGCGCCTGCTCGCCGACCCGGCGGCCGATGCGCCGGTCCCCCAGTGCTTCCCGTCGAGCGAGCTGACCCGCAACCGGCTGGCGCCCGGGGTCAGCCCGACGTTCACCCACGGCGGGATCGAGCACGGCCAGATCCGGGGGACCTCGCTGGCGGGCGAGGACGAAGCCGCATGAGCCAGCGGATGCGGGCGCTGCACCTGGGCCTGCACCCGCACCGCGCGGCGCTGGCGGTCACGGCGGGTCGCTTCCGCCCCGAGCTGTACCACGGTGGGGTCGGATCACCGCTGCGCGTGGCGCAGATCGACGCGCCGGCCCGTCCGCCGGGATGGGTGCGGATCGCACCGACGCTCGCGGGCGTATGCGCCTCGGACCGCAAGATGCTGCAGTTGACCGCGCTGGGCCGGCCGCTGCTGGCCTTCAGCGGCCTGCCGCGCGAAGGGGTCGTGCCCGGGCACGAGGTCGTGGGGCGGGTGCTCGAAGCCGATCCCTCGTCGGGGTTCGCGCCGGGCGACCGGGTGGTGCCCGAACCCGTGCTCGGCTGCGAGCACAAGGGCTTCGTCGCCTGCCGCCGCTGCCGGGACGGCGATGCGCACCGCTGCGCCCACCAGGCCGATGCGGGTACCGCCGCACCCGGCCTGGGCTTCGGCTTCCACGCCCGCTTCGGTGGGGGCTGGGCCGAGCAGTTGGTGGCCCCCGCCGACCGCGTACACCGTGTCCCCGACCACCTCGACGACGCCACCGCGGTGCTCGCCGAACCGGTGGCGATCGCGGTCCACGCCGTGCTGCGCGCCGGGGTGCTCCCCGGCCAACGGGCACTGGTGATCGGGCCCGGCACGATCGGGCTGTCGGTGATCCGCGCCCTGCGTGGTCTGATCGCCGACGTCGAGGTGACCGCGGTCGGACTCGATGCCTTCAGCGACGCGCTGGCGATCGACGCGGGCGCTGCTCGGGTGCTGCACGGCCGGCGCCGCGAGCTGATCGAGGCGGCGGCCAGCGCCACCGGCTCGGTGCTGCGCGGCAACCGGCTGACCGGTCTGGTGCTCGAGGACGGCTACGACGTCGTGATCGACTGCGTCGGCAGCTCCCAGACCATCGACGACGCGCTGCGCACCCTACGTCCCGGCGGTCGGTTGGTGCTGCTGGGCACCAGCGGTGAGCAGTCGGTGGACTGGACGCTGCTGTGGCACCGTGAGCTGACCGTGACCGGATCGGTGTTCTACGGGCAGGAGCAGGTCGCCGATGGGGCGTCGCTGCCACCGGGACGGCGCCGGGCGATGGCGATCGCGCTCGAGTTGCTGGCCGACGGCGAGCCATGGCGGCTGGTCACCCACCGCTTCGCGCTGGACGAACCCGTCCCGGCGCTGGCGACCGCGGCGGCCGGGCCGGGTGCGCAGGCGGTGAAGGTCGTGTTCGACCTCACCGCAGTTGCGCCTCGATCATGACGCCGGCCCCCACGAGCACCGACACCGCCGCGATGATCAGCACCGCGACGCGGATGCGACGGTCGGCGAAGGCACTGGCGAGCCCGCTGAAGAACAGGGTCACGGCGAAGAACACCGTCGAGCGCAGGAACGCGTCCCCCCGATCGTTGGCCCACACCGCCTGCTCGTAGGCCTCGTCGGCCGCGTCCTGGAACTCGTCGGCATCGTCCCAGAACTCGATGACCCAGGCCTCGTTCTCGTCGACGAAGGGGCCTCGCTCGTCACCGTTGTCGAGCCACCACTGCACCGCCTCCCACTGCTCCTCGACCATCAGGGTGTCGACGATGTACTCGGCGAACTCCTCGTCGCCGGTCACCCGCGCCTTGGACCACTCGAGAAACAGCAGCTCGCTGGAGCTCTGGAACGCATCCCCCGCCGAGTTGAGGTCGGAGGCCGACGTCGTGTACTGCGAGGAGAGGGTGTAGGCGTCGAGCGTCTGGCTGCCCATCAGGCCGGCCTGCAGTGCGGCGTAGGCGGTGAGCACCGCACCCAGACCCAGCAAGACCACCGACACCAGCGACCGTCGATCGAACTCGCCGCCACCGTCGATGCTCGGGGTGGCGGGCAGCTGCGGGCCGTCGGCCATGGGGCGTCCTCCCTCGTCGCGACGGTCCCTGGTCGCGTCGCTGACCATCCGATGTCGCGGACTCGAATCAGCATCCGGTCGGTCGTCCGGGACCGGGACCCTAGCTGCTCGGTCGGTAGGATCGGCTCCGAACCGGCTGCCGGCTACCGACCGCAGGAGCATCCGCCATGCCCACGCTCGCCATCGTCCGCCACGGCCAGTCGCTGTGGAACCTGCAGAACCGTTTCACCGGCTGGGTCGATGTGCCCCTGACGCCCAAGGGTGAGCAGGAGGCCATTCGAGGTGGTGAGCGGCTGCGGGGCATGCACTTCGACGTCGCCTATACCTCGGCGCTCACCCGTGCGCACGAGACGCTGCGGTTGATCGTGGAGACCGCCGGGCTCGAGGGACTGCCGGTGATCCGTGACCAGGCCCTCAACGAGCGGCACTACGGCGACCTGCAGGGGCTGAACAAGGCCGAGACCGCCGAGCGCTACGGCGACGAGCAGGTCCACATCTGGCGCCGCTCGTACGCGACGCCCCCGCCCAACGGCGAGGCGCTGAAGAACACCGCCGAGCGCACCCTGCCCTTCTTCGAGCGGGCCATCCTCGGGGACATCAAGCTCGGCAACAACGTGCTGGTGGTCGCCCACGGCAACTCCAACCGCTCGATCGTGATGCAGCTCGACGGGTTGGACGAGGCCGGCGTCCTCGCCTTGGAGCTGGCCACCGGGGTGCCGGTCGTCTACGACCTCGACGACACCGGGGCGGTGCTCGACAAGCGCATCCTCGAATGAGCCGACCCGACCAGGAGGCGAGCATCGATGGCCGAGCACGCTGAACCGACCGGGCACGGCCGCGGCTGGCCGGTGCTGCACCTGCTGCTGCGGGTGGACCCTGCCCGGGCCCGTGAGCTGCCCGCCGACGCGGCCGGGGAGTTCGCCGCCACCCTCGAGCGCTGGCAGCGCGACACGCAGCTGCATGCCTACGCGGCCCTGGGCCACAAGGGTGACATCCTGCTGTTCGCACTCGACCCCGACCTGGCCCTGCTGCGTCGGCTGCAGACCGAGGTCCTGGCGACCGCCGCGGCCCCGGCGGTGCACCTGGCCTCCTCGTACCTGTCGATCACCGAGGGCAGCGAGTACTCCGACACGCCCGAGCGCTACCGCGAGCAGATGGCCGCCAAGGGGGTGACCGGCGAGGACCTCGAGCGCCGCGTCGCGCAGTTCGCCGAGCGCATGGAGCACTACCTCGAGTCCAAGCTGCATCCGCAGATGCCCGACTGGCCGCTGGTGTGCTTCTACCCGATGTCACACCGGCGCGAGGGCAGCGACAACTGGTACGCGCTGGACTACGAGGAACGCAAGCGGCTGATGGGTGAGCACGGGCGCAGCGGTCGGGCCTACACCGGGCGGGTGCTGCAGCTGGTGACGGCCTCGACCGGTCTCGACGACTGGGAGTACGGGGTCACGCTGGTCGCCCACGAGCTCGAGGACCTCAAGAGCATCGTCTACACCCTGCGCTACGACGAGGCCTCGGTGCGTTACGCCGAGTTCGGCCCGTTCGTGATCGGGATCCGCCATGACCCGGCCGAGTTGCTCGCCGCGGTCGGGCTGACCCCGGGCGGTTGAGCCCACCGGTGTCCCCACCCGCCCTCGAGGATCCCTGGCCGCACATCGCGCGGGGAGTGACGCTGCTGCGCCGCGCGGGGGTCGGCCCTGGGCAGCGGGTGCTGCTGCTGCTCGGGGGTGAGCTCGCGACCTTCGGGCTGCTCGCGGCGGCCTGCCTGGAGGGGGTGGTGGCGGTGCCGCTGCCGCCGGAGCTGACCGACGCGGAGCTCGCGCCGGTGCTCGCGGACGCGGATCCCTCGGTGGTGATCGTGGACCCGGCCCGGGTCCGGGCGCGGCACACCGTCGAGCGCAGCGCCCGACCGGTCGTGGCCACCGACGCCGGCCGTATGGCCGAGCTGCCGGGCAGCGATCCGTCCAGTGGCTGGCCCCGGACCCGGCCGATGGCCTACACCTCGGGCACGACCGGCCGCCGCAAGGGGGTGCATGCCGGCGTGCACGATGCCGCCTGGGGCCAGGCGCTGATCGAGGACGAGCACGCCGCCTTCGACCACCGGCACGGCAGCTCCCACCTCGTGGTCTCCCCCCTCTACCACTCCGGACCGTTCCGTTTCGCGCTGGTCACCGCGCTGCTGGGGGGACGGGTGGCGGTGCTGCCGCGGTTCGACCCGACCGAGTGGCTCACCGCGCTGCGTGAGCTGCGGCCGACCTCGCTGTTCTGCGTGCCGACCCACCTGCACCGACTGCTCGCCGAGCCGGGCCTGCGCGCCGACGATCTCGCGAGCCTGGCGCTGCTGGCCCACGCCGGCGCTCCCTGCCCGGTCCCGCTCAAGCACCAGGTCCTGGCGCTGGCTCCCGACGCCTCGGTGTGGGAGTTCTACGGCTCGACCGAAGGGCAGTTCACCGTCGCCGCCCCCGCGGTGTGGGAGCAGGCCCCCGGCACGGTCGGCACCGCCCGGCCCGACCGCGCGGTGCAGGTGCGCGACGACACCGGCCGGACGCTGGCTGCCGGCGAGGTCGGCACGGTCTGGGCACGGGTCCCCGAGCACGCCAGGTTCGACTACTGGCGCGACCCGGTCCGCACCGCCGAGGCCTGGGACCACGACGCCTTCACGGTCGGCGACCTCGGGCACCTCGACGAGGCCGGCCGACTGTTCCTCGATGGTCGGCCCGGGGACCTGGTCATCACCGGGGGGGTCAACGTCTACCCCGCCGAGGTCGAGCGGGCCCTGCTGGCCCTGCCCGGGGTCGCCGAGGCGGTCGCCTTCGGGGTCCCCGACGCCGACTGGGGCGAGCGGCTGGTGGCGGCGGTGGTGCCGTGGCCGGACGCGTCGCTGGTCGGTGCCGCGCTGCGTGAGGAGCTGCGCACCCACGTCTCACGGGCCAAGCTGCCCAAGCAGGTGCTGGTGGTCGACGAGTTGCCCCGGACC
>SKJO01000125.1 GCA_007121975.1 Nitriliruptoraceae bacterium
CGTTGTCGTTGTCGTCTGGTGGGGGACCTGCTGGCGAGCTCCTCTGGCCAGCGGTGGTTGCCGCCGAGGTACTCGAGGACGACATCGTCGGTCCGACATCGACCGCGACGAGCAGCGTGGACTCCGGTGCCGCCCACGCCAGGTGGGTGGTGGCGGCACGCAACCCGGTGGCCGTCGGTGCCACCGGAGTGACGACCAGGTCGTCTGGTCGGGCCAGCGCGGCCACCGCCTGATCGGTTCGGCGCGGGTCGTGGCGCACCTCGCCGGCCAGTCCTGCCAGCGCCTCCGGAAGCGGACCGCTCGCCTCGCCCGTGCGCAGGATCGTCGCCGGACGTCGGTGGTAGGCATCGATGCGGCCGGCCAGCTCCGCAGCCAGGCGCAGACCCCGCTCACCACCCGGACGCAGGTGGTCGTCGCCCACGGGGAGTACGACCCGACGGAACGCTGCGGTTCCGAGGCGCACGATGGCCAGGGGAATGGCCGAGCGCCCGACGATGGTGTCGGTCAGCCGCCCGAAGACATCGGTGGTCGAACTGCGACCCCGCCATCCCATCAGCACCAGCGTGGCCTCGGCCCGGGTCGCCAGGCCCAGCACCCCGTCGGCGACGTGATCGTGCTCGATGACCTCGGCGGCAACCGGTGCCTCGAGCTCGCGGGCCACCTCCTCGGCGTCGGCCAGCGCGAGCCACGCCGCCGCGCGTTCGTCGGCGGGAGCCCGCGGGCGGATGACCGTCACGGGCAGCAGCACGCCACCGTCGCGGGCAGCGATGCGGGCCGCGACGGTGATCAGCGGGCGGGCGGAGGACGGATTCGCGATCGGGATGACGATGCTGCGGCCAACCTCGTCGTGTCGCACGACGGCTCCTCGCTGCCGGCGGGAGCCGCCCGTGGTGCCGGGTGCGATCGCGGTGCTCCCGTCCCGACCCGGATGCTCCGACCGGTCGGGTTCGGCGCAGCCTCGATCCTAGCGCGTGGCCTCCCCGACGTGAAGGACCGAACGGTGGCGGTAGGGTAAAGGTCCCACCGTAGGCAGGAGGTCGTGGCATGCGTGTGCTGGTGGTGTCCGAGGACGCGATGGTCCGACTGCGGGCCTCGAGCGCGCTGCGGCTGCATGCCGGCGCCGAGGTCCTTGAGGCCGATGGCGCCGCTGCGTTGCGCGAGTTGGTGCTGCGGCGCGGCGAGCGGTTCGACGTCCTGGTGGTCGACGGGGACCTGCAGCCGCGAGGCGGTTACGCCGCGCTCTACGACCTGCGGTCCCACGCGGAGCAGGTCGGCAGCCCGCCGATGCCCGCCCTGATCCTCGCCGATCGTTCCCAGGACGCCTGGTTGACGAGTTGGGCCGGAGCCAACGACCTGCTGCTCAAGCCGGTCGACACGTTCGAACTCGCCCGCCGTGTGCAGGCGCTGGTCGGTGCCGAGGTGCCGCCCTACGGCGGTGCGACCAACACGGCGCGACAGGTGGCCACGGCGCTGCGACCCGAGGCCGCGACGTGACCGCCCCGCCCGTGCGTTGGCCGGCCGTACTGACCCACCTGCTGCACGGTGAGGATCTGTCCGAGGCCGAGGCCGCCGAGGTGCTCGGTGCGGTCATGCGCGGCGAAGCGGAGCCCTCGCAGGTGGCGGCGCTGCTCGTCGCACTGCGCGCCAAGGGCGAGAGCGGCGCGGAGATCGCCGGCTTCGTCCGGTCCATGCTGGCCGAGGCCGAGCCTCTGTCGCTCGGCGACGACCTCGCCGGGGCGGTCGTGGACACCTGCGGGACCGGCGGTGACGGCGCGGGCACGTTCAACATCTCGACCGTTGCGGCGTTGGTCGTGGCGGCCGCCGGTCGCCCCGTCGCCAAGCACGGCAACCGGGCCGCCTCGGGTACCTGCGGTAGCGCCGACCTGCTGGAGGCCTGGGGGATCGCGATCGACCTGCCACCCGCCCAGGTCGCGGTCTGCCTCGAGGAACTCGGGATCGGCTTTCTGTACGCGCGCTCGTTCCACCCGGCCATGCGGCACGTCGCCGGGGTCCGCGTCCAGCTGGGCATCCGCACCGTGTTCAACCTGCTCGGCCCCCTGTCGAACCCCGCTCGGGCCCCCTTCCAGGTCGTGGGCGTGTCCGATCTGCGGCTGGCCCCGGTGATGGCCGAGGCCCTGGCCCGCCTCGGCGCCAAACGCGCCATGGTGTTCCGCGGCGACGACGGGCTCGACGAGTTGACCACCACCGCCACCAGCCAGGTCTGGGAGGTGCGTGATGGGCGGGTGACCCCTGGTCGGCTCGACCCCGCCGAGCTCGGTCTGCCCCGTGCGACGCTGGACGACCTGCGTGGGGGCGGCGTGGAGGAGAACGTCGCCATCGCCGATGCCGTGCTGGCCGGCGAGTCCGGACCCCGCGCCGACGTCGTCGCGCTCAACGCCGGTGCCGCGCTGTTCGTCGCCGGCGACGTGGCGGACCTGCCGGCCGGGATCGCCCGGGCGCGGGACGTGCTCGTCGATGGATCGGCACGGGCGCTGCGTGACCGGTGGGTGGCCCGCTCGACCGAACTCGCGCACCGCTAGCTCCTCCGAGGAATCCATGAGCGTCCCCTCCGAGCACCCTCCGGCCCGCAAGCCGGACGTGACGGCCGACGACTTCGCCGCGCTCGACCTGCGGGTGGGTCGGGTGGTCGCGGTCGAGGACTTCCCCGAAGCGCGGCGGCCCTCGTACAAGCTGACCGTCGACTTCGGTCCCACGGTGGGCGTGCTCACCACCAGCGCCCAGATCACGACCTACGCCGCCGAGCACCTCGTCGACCGGCAGGTGATCGGCGCGATCAACCTCGGCGTCCGCCGGATCGCCGGTTTCGCCAGCCAGTTCCTCGTGCTCGGCGGCATCGATGAGCAGGGCCGTGTCCACCTGCTCGCGCCGGACGCGACGCTGCCGCCGGGTTCACCGGTGGCCTGAGCGCGCGGCGGTCATCCGGTGAGGCCGACGGGGCCGCTGCGGCGCACGACCTTGTCGGCGGCCAGGTGCTGCCGGTCGCGGCGCAGCTGGCGGTCGGTGTCGCGGGCCTCCCGCGCCACCCGGTCCAGCACCGCACCCCCGGCGATCGGCTCGGCGTAGCAGCCGGTGCTGCGCACCAGGCGGCGTCCGGGCCGCTCCATCCAGGCCAGCACCAGCCCCACCTCCTCGAGGTCGTCACGTCCGGGCGGCTCCGGGTACTCGGTGAGCGCCTGTGCGCGCAGTGCCTCGAGGATGTCGGCATCGGCGGTCCCCGCCGGTGACGTCAGCCGGAGGCTTGCGGCCAGCCGCCCGCGACGGACGACCGCGACCTCGGTGCCTGCGGGATCCGGTGCCGCCACCACGAGCTCCTCCACGTCACTGAGCGCCTGTCGGCGCCGGACCCCGGAAAGCGCCCGCGCGGCGGTGTGCAGCCGTGCGCGCAGGACCGACGCCTGCTCGAACCGGCCCTGCTCGGCTTGCGCCAGCATTCGTCGGCGCAGACCGTCGAGCACCGGCTGGGGATCGACGAGTGCCGCCTCGAGCCGCTCGATCACGGCGGCGTAGTCCTGCGCATCCTGGCTGCCGTCGCAGGGGGCCGCGCAGCGCCCGAGTTCCTTGAGCACGCAGGCTGGATGATCCTGTCGGCGTCGGAGTCGCTGCGTGCAGGAACGCACCGGCACGGTGTCGTGCAGGGCCTCGATGAGGGCCTCGGCCACCCTCCGGGAGGGCAGTGGCCCGAAGGTCGCACGATGCGTCGGACCCGGGGCGGCCACGATCGACAGCCGCGGGAAGGGTTCGCGGGTGATCGCGAGGTACACGGCGCGCTCCGGCGTGGTCGACCGGCGGTTGTAGCGCGGCCGATGGGCGTGGAGCTCACGGACCTCGAGCACCTCGGCTTCGAGCAGTGTGGCGGTGGGTTGCCAGCGCACGGCCGCGGTCTCACGCACCAGGTCTGCGGTCCGGCGACGGGCGTCCTGCCCGAAGTAGGTGCGCAGCCGGGCCCGCAGGTCGGTCGCTTTGCCGACGTAGAGCACCGTTGCGTGCTCGTCGAGGAACCGGTACACGCCGGTGGTCCGGGGGGCGCCCTCCACCAGACCGATGCGGCGGAACGCGGCTTCGGAGCTCGACCTGGCCAGCGCCTGCAGGTCGTCGAGCGTGGTCGCGCCGAGACTCCCGGCGCGTTCGAGCAGGCCGTGCAGGACGTCCACGGTGGCGCGTGCGTCCGCCAGTGCGCGGTGCTCGGGCTGCGTGCGGGCGCGCAGATGGCGTGCCAGGGTGTGCAGTCGACAGTCACGGACCTCGTCGCGCAGCAGCCGGCGTGCGAGGCGGGCGGTGTCCACCGTCGACGGATCGAAGGGCTCGCAGCGCGCACGGGCGATCGCCGCCCGGAGGAAACCGACGTCGAACGGAGCGTTGTGCGCGACCAGCACCCCGCCTTCGAGGAAGCCGAGCAGCGCAGGCAGGACCGTCTCGATCGACGGCGCGTCGGCCACCATCGTGTCGGTGATCCCGGTCACGGCGGTGATCCCCGGCGGGATCGACCGGCCGGGATGCACCAGGGTCTGCAACTCACCGAGCACCTCGCCGCCACGCACCTTGACCGCGCCGACCTCGGTGATGCGGTCGGTCTCGGGGCGCAGCCCGGTGGTTTCGAGGTCGAGGACCACGAAGGTGGTGTCGAACAGCGGCGTGCCCCGCGTGTCGAAGGCGAGCTGGTGCGCGCTGGCGCCTCCGGGACCCGGGTGGCGGGCCATGACGTCCTCCTCGCAGGTGACGGGTGAAGAACACCTGTTCTACCACGAGGATGTGACCGGGCGGCGTCACCGGCGTCGTGCGAGACGTCCCGTGCCCCGCAGGAACGGGACGCTCAGGCCGCCCGGCGGCGCTTGCGCGCCAGTTGCGCTCGTTCGTGCTCCCGCAGGCCACCCCAGATGCCGTAGCGCTCGCCGTGGCGCAGGGCGTGCTCGAGGCACGACTCACGCACCGGGCAGCCACGGCACAGGTTCAGGGCTTCTCGCTGCGTGTGCTCGTCGGAGGAGAAGAAGCGGCCGGGTTCGGTGTCGGCGCAGGCGGCATCGTCCTGCCAGCCGACGGCCTCGGTCAGTGGGGACGTGGTCATACGGACTCCTCAGCCCAAGGGCGGGGCCGGTGGTGGGAGGTGACCGTTGCGTTGGGACGCCCGACGTTCCGGCGTCTCGGGAGGTAGGGTTCGGCCTCGGTGTTCAGCATCGCTGAGATCCAAGGGGACGACTACCCACCGTCTGGTCGGGTAACCCCCGTCGGTCTGGCCGATGTCCGGATGGCCGTCACCACCGTACGAGCGCACGCGGGATGAACGCACGGACCGGGAGGAGCCATCCCATGCAGCCCGCCCCAGGCACCCGGACCACGGACGCTGCTGCGGCCGTCGAGGTGCCGGGAGGCCCGCTGCGAAGCGATCGCCGCGAGGACCTGTTGGCGGCCGCGGCGCGGCGGTTCGTCGCCGTGGGGATCCGCAAGACCACGATGGAGGACATCGCACGGGAGGCACGTGCGGGCAAGGCGACGCTCTACCGCCACTTCGCGAACAAGGATGCGGTGATCGACGCCCTGCTCGTTCGTGAGGCCGCCCGACTCGAGCGGATCCTGGTCGCCGCGGCCGGACCCCATGCCCAGGCGTCGGCCCGAATCGAGGCCGCGTTCGTCAGCGGGGTGCGCTTCTTCGTCGAGCACCCGGTGCTCACGAAGGGTCGCGACGAGGAGCCGGGCATCCTGCTGCCCCGGATCACCGCCAACCGTGGCCCACTGGTGCAGATGGCCCTGGAGTTGTTCACCGGGCTGATCGAGGTCGGCGTCACCGCGGGGGAACTGCGGCCCGTCGATTCTCGTGAGGCCGCCGAGGTCATCGTGCGTCTCATCCTCTCGTACTTCAGTTTCCCGCCGATGTATGTCCGGGTCGACGACCCGACCGCTGCCGCTGACTTCGCGCACCATCTGGTCGCCGGGGGTCTGCGCGCTCGGTGACGGGCGCGTTGGCGCGCACGATCGTGAGCTCGTTCGTGCCCCCTGATGCCTCGGGTGATGCGTCGGGTGATGCGTCGGGTGAGGCGTCGGGTGATGCGTCGGGTCAACGGTGGTCCGACGGGGCGGGGGGTGTCAGGCGCCCGGCACCGCAGCGGCGGCCGTGGCCGGATCCCCGTCTGCGGTCGCCCGATCGCCGCGCGCACGGCCCAGCCACGTGCGCAGCGACGGCGGCCGAACCCCCGGCAGGTTCGGCCGCCGGGCCGGAACGCGGCCCAC
>SKJO01000189.1 GCA_007121975.1 Nitriliruptoraceae bacterium
CCGTGCCCTGCGGCTGCTCGGGCCCGGGCAGCTCGCGCTCGTGCCCGCCCCGGTCGGCAGCCCCGGCCCCGGCGAGGTGCGCCTGCGCGCGATCGTCAGCGGCATCAGCCACGGCACCGAACTGCACCTGGTGGGGGGCAGTTCCCCGTTCGCCGATCGCGACCTCGACCCCGGCCTGCGGCGGTTCCTCCCGCATCAGCCGGGGGCGCACGCGGCCGGCGGCGACGACCCGCTGCCGGGCAGCCCGCTGGGCTATGAACTCGTCGGCGAGGTCGTCGAGGTGGGACCCGGGGTGGACATCGCCCCCGGTGCGCTGGTGCACGCTCCCGTCCCGCACGCCGAGCAGGCCTGCGTCGCGCTCGGCCCCGAGCTCGACATCGGCTACCCCGCCCAGGTCCTGCCCGCCGGGCTCGACCCCGAGGCCGCCGCCTGCCTGAGCCTGGCGGCGGTGGCGCTGTTCGCCGTGCACGACGCCCGCATCGATGTCGGCGACGAGGTCGTGGTCTCCGGACTCGGCGCGATCGGTCTGCTCGCCGTGCAGTTGGCCCGCGCATCGGGGGCCGGCCGGGTGGTGGGCGTCGACCCGCTGGCGGATCGACGGGCGCTGGCGCTCGACCTCGGCGCGCACGAGGTCCTCGACCCTGCCGCGCAGCCGGGGCCGGCGACCACGATCAAGCAGCGAGGGAGCGGACGCGGGGTGGCTGCCGGGGCCGACGTCGTGATCGAGACCTCGGGGGCCCCGGCCGCCCTGCACGAGGCGATCGCAACGGTGCGGGTGGCCGGCACGGTCGTCAGCGCCGGGTTCGTGCAGGGCGGCGCGAGCGCGCTGCGGCTGGGGGAGGAGTGGCACCACAACCGACCCCAGCTGATCTCGAGCATGGGCGTGTGGGGCTGCCCCCACCGGGCCCATCCCCGCTGGGACCGCCGACGCATCGCCGCCACGGCGCTGCGCCTGCTGGCCGAAGGTCAGCTGCGAACCGCCCCACTGATCGGCCAGCGCGTGCCGTTCGAGCACGCGCCCGAGGTCTATCCGCGGCTCGCCGCCGACCCGGGAGGCTCGACCAAGGTCCTGCTCACCTACTGACCGCTACGCTGGTGGGGTCAGGAGGACAGCGTGGCCACCAAGATCGAGATCCAGGTCCCCGTCGAGCGGCAGAAGGCGGCACAGGCCGCCGGCAACTTCGAGCTCGCGGATCTGCCCGGCCGACTCGCCGAGCCCGATGCGGCCGTGCGCGTGGGCAAGACCGCCAAACAGGACAAGGCGCTGAAGGTGGTGCGCTCCCTGAACAGCATCACCAAGCTCGCCCCCGGGCAGGTCATCGCCAACTACGGCCGCTCGGAGTCGCGCTGGGCCACCACCTTCCAGAAGCGGCGTGCCGGCGGCGCGGAGTTCCACGAGCTGCTCAGCTACGCGCGGCAGATCATCGGGCTCGACGCCGAGGGGCAGCTGCAGATCTGCCTGATGGGCCACGCGGGTCAGGGTCCGTGCATCCCGCTGTGGGTCCCGCGCGAGGAGGTCACCCTCACCGTGCAGCCCAACGACATCATCCTGCGCTTCAACGACCTGACCTTCGACTGGTGAGTCCGTCGGGGCCGACGCTCGAAGCGCTGCGTGGCTTCGCCCACGAGCTCGCCGACCTCGCCGATGCCCGGAGCCTGCCGGCCTTCCGCGAGCACTACGCGCCCGGCGCCGGGCAACGTGGTGTGGTCGAGACCAAACCCGATGGCACGCCGGTCACCGCCATCGACCGCGACATCGAGCGTGCGCTGCGCACGGCGATCCGCACCCGCTTCCCCGACCATGCCGTGCTCGGTGAGGAGGACGGCCTCGAAGGCCCCGACCACGCACCACGCTGGGTGCTCGACCCGATCGACGGCACCCGCAACTTCGTGGCCGGCAACCCGGTGTTCGCCACCCTCATCGCCCTGCAGATCGACGGACAGGAGGTGCTCGGGGTGGCCTCCGCACCGGCGCTGGGGTCCCGCTGGGACGGGATGCGCGGCGGCCCGGCACGCCAGGACCGCCGGGAGGTCCGCGTGCGCGCCACCACCGTCCTCGAGCAGGCGCAGGTGTCCTTCGGGGGACTGGGCTACTTCCCGGCGGCCGGCAGGGGAGCAGCGCTCAGCGCCCTGACGGCCGCGACCGCACGCCAGCGCGGCTTCGGAGACTTCTGGCAGCACTGCCTGGTGGCCGCGGGCGTGCTCGACCTCGCGCTCGAGGCGCAGGTGAGCCTGTGGGACCTCGCGGCGGTGCGCGCCATCGTCGAGGCGGCCGGCGGGCGCTTCACCGACCTCGACGGCCGGCCCACCGCCGCCGGTGGCAGTGCGTTGTCGTCCAACGGCCATCTGCACGACGAGGTGCTCGCCCTGCTCGCACACAGCACCGACCGGCACGGCTGAGCGGTGGCCGGGCACGACGCTCACGACGACGAACGGCTCTTCGCGGTCGTCGGTGCCGCCGAGGGAACCTTCGGCCACTTCGAACCCGACACCCCACCGCTGATCGACAGCCGCGGGCGGGTGCGGTTGTCGTTCAGCCGGGTGGACATGTTCCGCACCTGCCCGCGCCGCTTCCGCTACACCTACATCGACCGGCTGCCGACCCTGCCGAGCCCGGCGTTGTCGTTCGGGACGTCGATCCACGCCGCCCTCGAGGGCTTCTACGACCGCAAGCTGCCGACCATGCCCTCCGAGGAGGAACTGGTCGCCTCGCTGTACGACGCGTGGGATCCGACCGGCTTCGGCCAGGTGCCGCGCACCGAACAGCTCGAGTACTACCGCCACGGCCAGCAGGTGCTGCGCCGCTACCACCGACGGGTGGCGTCGAGCTACCGCCTGCCGGCCGCGACCGAGGCCTGGTTCGAGCTGCCGGTCGAGCACGAGGCGGTGGTGGTCGGGTCCATCGACCGCGTCGACGTCGACGACGAGGGCCGGTTCCACGTCGTGGACTACAAGACCAACCGGCGCGTGCGCGACCGCGCGCAGGTCGCCGGCTCCCTGCAGCTCGCGATCTACGCGCTGGCCTGCCGGCACCTGTACGGGGCGCTGCCGGCCACGGTCAGCCTCGATTTCGTGGTCGCCGGCATCGAGGTGCGGGTCGCCCTCGAGGAGCTCGACCTCGAGGCCGCCCGCGAGGCGGTGCTCGATACCGCAGCCCGGCTGCGCACGGGCGAGGACGGTCCCGTGCCGGGTCCGCTGTGCGGATGGTGCGACCACCGGACCATCTGCCCGGCCTGGCAGGGCGACGGGCCCGAGGTGCTCGGGCGCGCCCACACCGAGCTCGCCGCGCTGCGCCGATCGTTGGCGCGCGACGTGCGCCGGCTGCGCGAGCTCGAGGCGGGCGTGGCCAGGATCGAGGCGGAGCTCGACCCACCCCCCGACCCGGGCGGAGCCTGAGTCCCGTCCCCCCGCCGCGGGGGCGCGCTACGATCCGGCGCGCAACGGGTCGGGAGCGACATACCCAGGAGGTAGCCGGCGTGGGACAGCGGGTCGACGACAC
The DNA here is from genome assembly GCA_007121975.1 of Nitriliruptoraceae bacterium. Classification (GTDB taxonomy): domain Bacteria; phylum Actinomycetota; class Nitriliruptoria; order Nitriliruptorales; family Nitriliruptoraceae; genus SKJO01. The sequence continues at coordinate 3,500 of SKJO01000189.1, forward strand.
CACCATCATCGCCGCGGACCGCGACACGGTCTGGACGGTCATCACCGACCTCGACACCTACCCGGAGTGGGCCAGCGGGGTGATCGAGACCGAGATCACCGTCTCCAACGAGGACGGATCCCCCCACCGCGGCCGCTTCCGGATCGACGCCAAGGTGGCCGAGATCGGCTACCTGATCGAGTACTCCTATGACGACTACGACATCCGCTGGACGCTGATCGAGGGCGACACGATCTCCCAACTCGATGGGCTCTACGAGCTCAGCGAGAACGGCTCGGGAACCCACGTGCGCTACAGCCTCGAGGTCGACCTCGACATCCCGGTGCCGGGCTTCCTCAAGAAGCAGGCCGCCCGGCACATCCTCGAGCAGGGGCTGTCGAGCCTCAAGCAGCGCTCCGAGGAGTTCGGCTGAGCCCATGCCCCGTGACGAGGTCGAGGCCGCCTACTTCGCGCTGCTGCGCGCCCGCGAGGAACTCGACGCGCTGCGCCGCTACGAGCAGTTCCTCGAGGCGGAGGCCCGTCGGCTGCGCCGGGTCCGTTCCGAGGGCGAGGCGCTGGCCGGTGAGGTCGACCGCCGGATGCGTCGCGGGCTGGCCCACACCGACGCGCCGCTGGCGCAGGCGATCACCGCGCGGCTGGCCGCGATCGACGACGAACGTCCGCGGCTGCCGGCCCGGCTCGCCGCCGCCGAGGCCTTCGTCGCCGAGTGCGAGCAGGAACACGCCGCACGGCGCGGCGGTCACTGAGCCGACCCGCTACGATCTCGGATCGCGACGTCGCCGGCTGCCGGCGCCCCCCGATCCTGCCCTCCTGCCCCGCGCGCTGCGTGTCGGGCTGCCCCATGGAGCACCACCCATGCCCACCGGACGTGTCAAGGTCTTCCACGCCGATCGCAACTTCGGCTTCGTCCTCAACGACGAGGGCGGCGAACTCTACGTCTCCGGCGACGAGGTGACCGAGGGGCCGCTTCGCCCCGGCGACCAGATCGAGTTCGAGATCGCCGACACCGAGCGCCGGCGCAAGGCCGCCACCGGGGTGACCGTGACGCGCCAGGCTCCGGCCGGCAACCCGGTGGGACGCACCATGGCCCCGCCGCCCACCTGGGACGACCTCGAGGAGCGCGAGCGGCAGCGCCGCATGGCCCGTCGTCGCCGCCGCTGAATCCACCCACCGCCACGAGCAGGGGCGCGCACCGATGGCACCGTTGCTCAGCGCAGCACCCACCTCGCCGGTCCGCGAGCGCGACGTCACGACCGAGGACCGGGTCCGGCCCGACGCGCCCTGGGATGTCCTGGTCTGGGACGACCCCGTCAACCTGATGTCCTACGTCGTGTTCGTCTTCCGTCGGGTGTTCGGCTACCCCGAACCCGTCGCCCGCAAGCTCATGCTCGAGGTCCATCATCAGGGCCGGGCCCTGGTCGCCTCCGAACCCCGCGAGCAGGCCGAGTTCTACGTGCAGCAACTGCACGGCTACGGCCTGCATGCCACCATGCAGCGCAGCTCGTGAGCCGCGCCTTCCGACGCCACGGTGAGAGCATCCGCATGCAGCTCGCGGGCGGCGAGGTCGATCTGCTGCGCTCGATGCGCGACGGCCTGCGTGCCGTGCTCAGCGACGGCGCACCCGACGACCCGGTGATCGCGCGGCTGTTCCCGACGGCCGTGAGCGACGACTCCGAGGCGGACATCGAGCTCCGCCGGCTGCTGCGCGACGAGCTGCTCAGCGCCCGGCTCGCCGCGCTCGACGACCTGCACGCGCTGCTCGAGCAGGGCCGGGCGAGCCGGGGCGGGCTGCGCGTCGACCTCGACGCGGAGCAGGCCGTGCTGGTCCTCGGGGTGTTCAACGACCTGCGCCTGGCCATCGGGGCACGGGTGGGCATCGAGCAGCTCGAGCGGGAGCAGCTGCCCAGCGACGAGGCCACCACCCAGCGCCTGGCGGTCATGGACCACTTCGGGTGGCTGCAGGAGCAACTGCTCGCGGTGCTCGATCCCCCGTCGGTCCAGCTGCACCACGACGGCGACGGGCAGGAGGAACCATGAGGCTGGGGATCGGGATCAGCGAGGACCTGCCGGTATCGGTGCAGCAGCGGCTGGCCGCGGACGTCGAAGCGGCCGGCTTCGCCTCGTTGTGGACCAACGAGGCCAGCGGCCGCGACGCGCTGCTGGTGTGCCAGGCCTGGGCGGCCGCCACCACCGACCTCGAGGTCGGCGTCGGGGTGGTGCCGATCTGGACCCGCAGCCCCGCCCAACTCGCGATGGCCGCCGCCACCCTGCAGGAAGCCACCGGCGGGCGCTTCGTGCTGGGCCTGGGGGTCAGCCACCCGGTGACGATGGGCCGCTGGCACGGCGCCGAGGTCACCCGGCCGCTGACCGCGGCGCGTGAGACCCTGGCCATCCTGCGCCAGGCCGATGCCGGCGAGGCGACCGACCTCGACGGTGAGGTCCGCTCCTCACGCCGGTTCCGGCTGGCGATCACGCCCCGCCCACCGGCGCTGCGCCTGCACCTGGCGGCGATGGGACCCCGCATGCTGGAGTTGGCCGGCACCTCGGCCGACGGCGCCCTGCTCAACTGGTCGACCCCCGAGGCGATCGCCGACGCGGGCGCGCGCGTGCGCGCCGCCGCCGCGCAGGCCGGTCGTGATCCCGCCGACGTCGAGGTGGCGGCCTACGTGCGGGTGGCGGTGGCCGACGAC
>SKJO01000516.1 GCA_007121975.1 Nitriliruptoraceae bacterium
CGGAGGTGGGGTGCTCGCCTGGGGTGGGGTGGTACGGAAGCTGCTCATGGCACGAACGTACATTCGATCGGCGGGTGGTGCAAGTCCTGGCTGGTGGGTTGTGCATGGGCCGCACGCCTGGTGTGGGGTGGGTCCACGCGCCCGGTGCGGGCGGTGTGGGCGGTGTGCTGAGCGGGTGCACGAAACCTTCGCCCACGCGTGTTTGGGACCAGCCGACGGTTCCTACAGCCGTCGACGGACCTACAAGGGCACGAAACGCTCGCCCACGCGAGCTTGCGTCCCTGCGGGTGCGGGTAGCAGCGCTGCCCGGCTTCGCGCAGGGGCCGGGACGTTCGGACGGCGGTCTGGCAACCGATGACGGGACGTTCCCGACAGCCGGACTCCCGGGAACGGCAGCAGGGATGCCCCGCTCACGCGTCCCGTATGGGGACCACCTTCTGTCAAGAGACCGGGGGATCGCCCGGTGGGCGGTCAGCTGACCGTCGCGTTCGTGGCTGCTCTCCCAGCAGGTCCTCGAGCAGCATCCGGGACCTGTTGCTGAGTGGTTCGTCGGGGAAGTAGCGGGCCACGACTTCCTCGACCTGCGTCAGTGTGCGGAGGGAGAGGTGGCCGAGGAGCAGTCGGAGATCGTCGGTGTCACGGGCAGCTCGGGCTGCACGGACCTTCATCGCGAGCAGATGCTCGGGCGGGGTGGTCATGACCCGCAGGTTCGCGTGGTCGAACACCGGGGTGCCGCGCCCTGCGCGGCCCGAGACGTAGGATGAGGCCTGATTCTTCAACCACGAGCGTGGCAGCCCGAGTTGGTCGGCAACCTCACGAGCGGCGTCGAGCACGTGTCCGTCGGGCTCGAACAGTGCGTCGACGTCGCGGGTTGCCGCCCTCGCCTTGAACGCGAGGACCATCGCTGCACCGCCGACCACGTGGATCTCTCCGACAACGCCGCGACGGGCAAGCCGCTCGGCGAGCAACGTGAACGCTCGCTTGAGCAGGTCGCGGTCGAGCAGTGGCTCGCTCATGCGGCCACGAGGTCGTGTCGGTCGATCATCACCCCACGGCGGCGGTAAGACGCGGGAGTGTGCACCAACGCGCCAGCGCGGGCCGACGGCAGGTCGCTCACCCACCAGGCGCCGTCGAGGATCCGGCTCGACTCGTGCACCCAGGCTGGAGGCACCTCGTCGGCACGAACCGACAGGTCCTCGGCGATCGCCGCCAGCAGCGCGTCGAAGCGCACATCGCCGGTCGGCGGCGGCTTCGCAGTGACGAGGAGCACGAGCGGATGTCCGTCCTCCTGTGCGCTTCGGAGGAACTCGAACACCAGTCGCAGGCGCCGCTGATCTTCTTCAGGGTCGGTCGCTGCGAGGTCGCGAGCAACGTCGGAGAGCCGGTACAGGGACGGCTCGGGAACCGCGGCGAGCTCGAGCCGGTGGCCGGTCGCCGCGAGCATTCGACCGAGCACCGGCACGGTGGGTTGACGTGATCCCGACTCGTAGGCGGCGATCGCCGACTGCGTCGTGTGCGCGAGCGCTGCGAGGCGTTGCTGCGTGAGGCCAGCAGCGTGACGGGACTCCTTGATCAGGGAGCCAGCAGTCCCGCGGGCGAAGAGGTCGATATCTCTCATCGTCGATAGTGTATCGCCGACCGAGTCTGCGAGGGAGGTCGCTTCCGCCCAGGCCGAACCCTCCGGCACCGCCCGGACTTGCGAGCGCACAGGTTGCCGATCGCTGATCCGATCGCCGATCCGGTCGCCGCCCGGTCGCCCACCTTCCGTCGGAGTCGACCGGAGAGACCGAGCGGATGTCGCCTGACCCGGGCGCTGTGGGCGTTGCCACCCTGCTGGCAGCCCAGGGGTCGCTCGCGCACCGAGTTTCTCCCGGTGGCCGACGGCCGGGTCGTCGGGCTGCTGGGGACCGACGTCGTCCTCCACGGGGGAGTCTGGGCCCGGTGAGTCGTCGTCGAGGTCGACGCGTTCGTCGTGATCGAGGTGCCCATCGTCGGGTTCGGGCGAATCCGTGCTGGCGCCGTCGTCGGCCTGCTCCTCGGTGGGCTGATCGTCGGATGGACCCTGCGCGGCGTGGCCATCGGCGGATCCGGATCCCTCGGGTCCCGGGTCGGGGCCGTCGAGGGGTGGCTGCCAATCCTCGAGGTCCAGTTCCTCGCAGTTGAACCCTCCTCGACGACCGGGCTCCCGTGCCCGTCGCTGAAGCGGCCGTCGCTCGTGGAGGACGCGACGACGCGGATCGGGTTCTCGCCCCGACTCAGTTGCGGCTGACCAGGTGGGCCGACGAGCTTGCAGCCCCAGACCTTGCTGCTCGTGTCGGGCTCCTCCGGGTCGCCATCTTCTGCGTCGTTGTCCCAGGTTCCGGTCGTGATCGTGTACGTGCGTGACGCGGATGCAGAGAACCAGGCACCGGCAGCAGCGCCGCCGGCCCGCCGAAGGGTTCGACCGCGGGGATGTCGAGGGCGAGCTCCGCACCGATCAGCAGGCCCCACAGGACCCCCGACAGGGCGAGTCCTATCGCCAGAGGACGCACCGGCCGGCTGCGAGAGTCCACGTCGGGTCCGACCAATGCCTGCAGCAGCACCACCCCGGCTACGGCGACCAGCACCGCCCGGGGCACCGTCCAGTCGGCGAGCGCGCCCGGCGCGCCGGACCACTCCGGGACGGACAGCAGGGCCAGCATCGCCGCCGATGCCAGCAGTGCGGCGCCGGCCGCCAGATGACCGACCGCCTGCCGACCGGTGACTTGCCGGCAGATCGCGGCGGTGCCCGCGGCCACACCGGCGAAGCTGACCTCGGCTGCGCCGATCGCCGTCGGTGACAAGGGTGGCCAGGGCACCGCTCGCAGCAGCAGGGTCAGGACCAGCCATGCCGGCACCGCGGCCAACGCGGCGAGCAGGATGCCGTCGACCGGCCGTCGGTGGCCGGGCGCTGGCCGGGCGGTTCCAGGGGGCGATGCTGCCGCCTCCTCGACGTCCGCTGAGAGGGGGCGCCGGGACCCGCTGCCTCGGTGCCGCCGGCATCCGCTACCTCGGTGATGGCGGCCAGACGCGTACCGCTGCGGCGGTCCGGGCCACGGTAGTGGTCCTCGTCACGGTGACGGCGATCCGGCCGTTCACGTGCGTTGCGCGACCGCCGTCGCGAGTCGCTGTTGGTCGTTCGGCGCTGCCTCGATGTCCTCGTCCCCGTCAACTGACTACCCCGTCGCCGCTGCTCGCCCGATTTCGTCCCCGTTGCCCCGTCGTCCGACGTACCTGGCGTCCCCCCGGTCGCTCGAGACCTGACTGCCCGTTGCCGGTGCGCTCGAAAGCGCTCCGACGCGACTGACCCTAAAGGCCTGGTGTGACCGTCGCCAAACGACTCCGCCAAGGTTTCGTGGCAGCACGAAGCCGCGGAACCCGCCGCCTCCGACGGCGCGCGTCGGGTCGGTCCGCCGTCCGACTCAGCCGCGGTCGATGCGCTGCACGCGGCCGTCGAGGGAGAGCACGTAGACCTCACCGTCGGCGTCGGTCGCGAACGAGATCACCTGTCCGCCGTCGATGCCGAGGTCGCGCTGCTCGAGCACCTCGCCGTCGTCGTCGACCTGCAGGCCGCGCACGCTGCCGTTGCAGAAGTCGGAGTAGAGGTAGACGCCGTCGAGTTCGGGGATCGCCTGGCCGCGGTAGACCACCCCGCCGGTGATCGCACAGCCTTCCTCGCCGCGGGTGCGGTACTCGTAGATGGGCGGCACGTGGTCGTCGGGCTCGGAGGCGCCGGGCGCGAAGGGCATGGTCCCCTCCATCAGGTTCCAGCCGAAGTTGGCGCCGGCGGCCTCGTCGAGTCGGACGCGGTTGATCTCCTCACGGTCCTGCTGCCCGACGTCGGCGATCCACAGCGTTCCGGTCGGTTCGTCGAAGCTGAAACGCCACGGGTTGCGCAGCCCGTAGGCGAAGATCTCGGCCGCCGCCTCCTCGGCGTCCACGAACGGGTTGTCGTCGGGGATCGCGTAGGGGTCGGCGCCCTGCGGGTCGATGCGCAGCAGCGCGCCGAGCGGGGTGGTCAGGTCCTGGCCGGCCTCGAGCGGGTCGCCGCCCCCGCCTCCGTCGCCGAGCCCGAGGTAGAGCAGCCCGTCGGGGCCGATCTGCACGTCGCCACCGTTGTGGTTGCTGAAGGGCTGCTCGAGGGAGTAGACCAGCCGGCGCTGGTCGGCCTGCACCTCGCCGTCGACCACGGCGAAGGCCTGCAGGGTGGTGGCCCCGTCGAGGTCGGTCGAGGAGGTGTAGAACTCGCGGCCGTCGGCGGAGAAGGCCAGCCCGAGCAGGCCCCGCTCGCCGTCGACGGTGGTCTCGTCGCTGAGGTCGAGGACCGGCTCGCCGACCCCGTCGTCGGTCAGGGGCAGCACCCGCCCGCCGCGCTCGGCGAGGTACAGCGTGCCGTCGGGGCCGACCGCGCCGGCGATGGGGGCGGTGAGCTCGGCGACCTCGGTGAAGCTGACCGCGACCGAGAGGTCGGGATCCGGTGCCGGGTCGGGTTCTGGCTCACCGGTCGGCGGGCCCTCGACCATCCGGAACAGGAACGCCGCCATCTGCCCGCGGGTGACCGTGGCCGCGGGTGCGAAGCGCTCGGCGCTGACTCCCTGGGTGATGCCCTCGTCGGTCAGCCACCGGATCGCGTTGGCGTGGGTGGAGTCGGGCGGTACATCGTCGAACGCGGGCGGGCCATCGACCGGCGGGGTGTCGTTCAGCCGCCACAGGAACGTGGCCATCTGGGCGCGCGTGATCGGCTGCGCCCCACCGAAGCTGGTCTCGGTCACGCCACGGGTGATCTGGGCCTCGGTCAGCCACGCGACCGCCTCGGCGTTCCACGCGTCGGCGGGCACGTCATCGAAGGCCGGGGGACCTTCGGGTGACGGCGAGTCCTCGAAGCGCCACAGGAACACCGCCATCTGCCCGCGGGTCACCTCGCCGTCGGGGTCGTAGCGGGTCTCGGTGCGCCCGGTGGTGATGCCCTGCTCGACGAGCCAGGCGATCGCCTCGGCGAAGCGGTGGTCGTCGGGCACGTCTTCGAAGCGGGGGTCGTCGGCCGCCGCCGGCAGGCCCGTGCCGACGCTTCCGACCAGCAGCGCCAGCACCGCCAGCACCGCCACGAGCAGCGCAGGCACTCCGGCGCGGGCCCGCGTTGATCGCCGGTCACGGTGGCGGGGGTCGCTGGCGCCGGTCATGGCCGCGCTCCTGTCGGTGGGGTCTCGATCTGCGTGGGGGTGACGCTGGCCACGACCGTACTCGCGGCGGCGGCGGCGGTGGCCGGCCAACCCGCCGCTTCGGTCACCGTCGGGCGCCGGGCTCGCGGCTCATCGCCAGCAGCGCGAGGTGGATCACCCGCGAGGCGATGATCGCTCCGCTGACGAACAGCACCGGCAGGAACCACAGCCGCTGGCGCTTCGGGTCGGGCACGACCGCCGACCAGTCGATCGGTTCGTCGGGCTGCCAGGTCTCCGACTGGGCCCGTCCGGCCCGGATCGTGGTGACGGCTTCGGTCGGCTCACAGGGCAGCGTGCGGGGCAGTTGGCGGCCGCGGCGCACGCCCAGCTCGTCCCACCACAGCGCGTAGCAGCGCTCGCCGGCGTCGGCGACCAGCACCCACCGGTCGCGGAAGTCCTCACGTTCGAGCCGGACGCCGCGCACGCCGTCGCCGAGGTCGGTCGGCGTCGTGGGAAGCTGCAGCGCACCCTGCTCCCAGGCGGCCAGGCGACGCTCGAGCGCCTGGACCCCTGCGATCGCCGGCGCATGGTGCGGGTCGGTGCCCAGCCGGTACTGCCAGGCCAGGACCACGACCAGGCCGAGCACGATCACGGTGGACGCGTCGCGGATCGCCGCCCGTCGGATGCGGGAGGCGCGGTCCTGGGGCAGGGTCCGGCGCATCGAGGTGGCGGGGCCCGGGTCGGGGACGGCGGGAGTCGTGCGGTGCGACCACCGTACCGAGGCGGGGTGGTCCGGCGGTGGCCGGCGGTGGCCGGCGGTGGCCGGCGGTGGTCCGGCGGTGGTCCGGCGGTGGCGTGCGTCCGGCGCGAGCATGCGAGGATGGCCCCATGCTCGCCGACGTCGTCGACCACCTCGCCTGTCCGTGCGGACGGCCGTCGCTGACGTTGGTCGACACGTCGCTGGTGTGCCCAGCCGGACACCGCTTCGACGTGGCGCGCCAGGGCTACGTCA
>SKJO01000205.1 GCA_007121975.1 Nitriliruptoraceae bacterium
AGGTGCTCAGCCAGGAGGGGGCGGGGGCGGACGTGTACTCGCCCGAGGAGCTCGACGGGGTGCTGCGCACGCCGATCGATCCGGCCCGGGTGTCGGTCAACGGCGGCGGCAAACCCCGCGAGCACCTCGCGCGCTGCGTCGAGGCGGGGGTGCGCCTGACCGTCGAGGACGTCCACGAGGTCGCCCTGATCGACGAGGTCGCGGCCGAGCTCGGCCGCACCGCCCGGGTACGCCTGCGGGTCAAGCCAACGGTGCCCAACCTGTGGCGCCGGACCGACTTCTCCCAGCTGTCGGTCCCCATCGACCTCGGCACCCAGGTCTACAAGTCGGGGATCCCGCCCGAGTACCTCGTCGACCTCGGCCGTCAGGCGCTGGCCGCCCGCAACGTCGAACTGGTCGGGCTGCACGTGCATGCCGGGCGTCACCATCCCAGCCGGTGGTACTTCGACGGGCTGATGACCCGCTTCGCCCGGCTGGTCGGGCAGCTGTGCCGGGCGTGGGACGGATGGCAGCCCGCCGAGCTGGACATCGGCGGCGGCTGGCCGAGCCCCCGCGATCCCCACAACGAGGAGCTGGCCCGCAGCGAGTTCGTGCTCACGGCACTGGGCTACCCCCTGCTGGTCGGGCTGCGGGGGCTGGGTGAGCGCGCGTATCACGCGGCGCTGGCCCGGATCGTCCCGGCGCTGACCTCCCACACCCCGCGCCCCGCCCCGCCCGCGATCGAGGACTTCGCGGCCAGCGCCGTGCCGGTACTGCGCCGGGAGCTGCACGCGGCGGGTGTGGCCACCGCCGGCGTGCGTCTGCAGGTCGAGCCGGGACGTTCGCTGTACGGCGACACCGGCATCCACCTCACCCGCGTCAAGGTCGTCAAGCGCCAGACCCAGCCGCTGCCCTACACCTGGGTGCTGACCGACACCACCGAGTTCTTCTTCTCCGCCGGCCGCTTCGAGCACAACCGCCATCCGGTCGTGGCCGCCACGGCCGTCGATGCGCCGCGCACGCTCAGCGCCGACGTGGTCGGCCACTCCTGCTTCGCCGACCAGCTGGTGCTCGGTGCGAAGCTGCCCGAGGTGGGGCCCGGCGACGTGCTCGCCTTCCTCGAGACCGGCGCCTACCTCGAGGCCAGCACCGCGAACTTCAACGCCCTGCCGCGTCCCGCCACGGTGCTGGTCAACGGTGCCGATGCCGAGGTCATCAAGCGCGCCGAGACCGTCGCCGACGTCTACGCCCGCGACGTCGTCCCCGAGCGGCTGCGCACCGACGACGTCCCGGCGGGCCGGGCCACCGGATGAGCCGCGAGCCGACCACCTGGGTGGTGGCGGTGCTGTCGGTGGGCACCGCGATCGGCATCGTGGTGTTCTGGGTCGGGTGGCTGCGCACCACCCACGACGAACCGTGGCTGCCGGCCGGCTACGTCGAGCACGAGCGCGCGTTCGTGCTGCCCGACGGCGTGCTCGCCGTGCTGCTGGGCAGCTCGGCGGTGCTCTCGGTCGTTGAGGTCGGCCTCGGTGCGAGCCTGGCGCTGGTCGCCGCCGGCATGCTGCTGTTCCTCGGCCTGATCGACACGGCCTACTTCCTGCGCACCGGGCTGTTCGCCCGCGAACGAGGCGGGTGCGGCAACCTCGCGCTGGTGGTGTGGGTGCTGCTGCTCGCTGGCCTGCTGGTGGCGGTCAACGCCTGATCCGAGGTCGAGGAGCTCGCTCATGCGCATCGCGCACGCGATCGTCACCGGAGGCTCGAGCGGGATCGGCCTGGCGCTCACCCGCCGCCTGGCCGCCCGTGGGGTCCGCGTGTCGGTCCTCGCGCTGGACGACGCCGCCATGCAGGCCCTGCACGACCTCGCGGCCGAGCTCGGCACCCTCCACCTCGAGGCGGTCGACGTCGCCGACCGCGAGGCGGTGAACGCTGCGGTGGGTCGCTGCCTCGAGGTCCACGGGCCGGTGGACCTGCTGGTCACCAGTGCCGGGGTGACCCGGCCCGGCCACTTCCTCGACCTCGAGGACGAGGAGTTCGAGCGCCAGCTCGCGGTCAACTACCTCGGCACCCTCTGGGCGGTGCGTGCGGTCGCTGCGGGCATGGTCGAGCGACGCCGGGGCAGCATCGTGGCGGTGTCGTCGTTCGCGGGGCTGGTGGGCGTGTTCGGCTACACGGCCTATGCCCCCTCGAAGTTCGCGGTCCGAGGGCTGATCGAGACGTTGCGCTGCGAGCTCGCTCCACACGGGGTCCACGTCGCGGCGGTCTACCCCACCGACGTCGACACCCCGATGCTCGCCGGGGAGCAGCCGCTCAAGCCGGCACAGACCCGGGCGCTGTCGGGTACGGCGGCCACGCTGACGCCCGATGCCGTGGCCGACGCCATCCTGCGGGGCGTGGCCCGAGGTGAGCACCGCATCTTCTGTGTCCGCTCGTCGTGGTGGCTGGATCGGGTGGCGGCGGTGCTGCCCGGGCTCACCCGGCGGATCGTGGACCGGACGGTCGCGGGGGCAGGCGGGGCCGATGGCCTACCCTGATCCCAGCGGGGAGGTCAGGTCATGACGCAGCGCGCAGTGCCGCGGCGGGCGCCGGTTCGCGTCGTGCTGGCCGACGACCACCCGATCTGGCGTGATGGGGTCGCCGCCGACCTCGGACCGGGCTTCGAGGTGGTGGGGGAGGCGGCGGCTGCCGACGAGGCCATCGAGGTGATCCGCGCGACCCGCCCCGACCTGGTCGTGTGCGACCTGAAGATGCCGGGCGGGGGCGGGCTCGAGGTCGTGCGGGCCTGCGGGACGGCGACCCGGATCGTGATCCTCACCGTCAGCGAGCAGGAACGTGACCTGCTCGACGCGGTGGCGGCCGGGGCGGTCGGTTACCTCACCAAGTCCGCGCCCGGCGACGAGCTGCGGGCCGCACTGCTGCGGGCCGCCGCAGGTGAACCCGTCTTCGCGCCGTCGCTGGCCATGCTGGTGCTCGGTGAGTTCCGGCGGCTGGCCAAGCAGGCCACGGGCAGCAATCCGCTCACCGAACGTGAGCGCGAGGTCCTCCAGCACGTCGCCCGCGGCTACTCCTACCGGGAGATCGGCGAGCAGCTGCACATCGCGCCCAAGACCGTCGAGAACCACGTGCGCAACATCCTCGACAAGCTGCACCTGAGTCGGCGGCAGGAACTGGTGCGCTACGCCGTCGAGCACGGCATCGACTGAGCCTCGGCGGGCCCCGAGTAGGGACACCCCAGGCCGGGATGGGGGATCGACCCGGTGGTCGTGCTCGTCCTGGCGGGACATGCTGGGAACATCACCCCAGGGAGCCTGTCATGTCGCACCTGCCACCCCCATCGTCCCCCCCGCTGGCACCCCCGCGCCGCCTCCCCGGGTACGGCCCCCCACCCACCGGCGCGCCGGTTGCCCCGGCAACGGCCGCTTCACCGCCCCCGCCTCCCGTGCCCCCGGCGCGGCCCGCGTCCGGCGACGGTGCGGAACCCTGGGCCGGGTCGGACCCCGCTGCCTCGCGTTCGAGGGCGGCGACCTGGGTCGCGGGCACCGGCGCGCTGCTGCTGCTGTCGGCGGCCGCGACCTTCCTGGCGGTGTCCTGGAACCTGCTTGGCCTGCCTGCCCGCGTGGCGATCGTCGCCGGGCTGACCGGCTCCGCACTGCTCGGTGGTCACCGCCTGCGACGCCGCCTGCCGGCCGTCGGCGCGGTCGTCTACCACCTCGGTGCCTTGCTGGTGCCGGTGGACGTGCTGGGCCTCGGGCTGCAGCTGGAGCTCTCCTCGGCCGCGATCTGGACCTCGGTCGGTGCCACGGCGGTCGCGGCCCTGCCCGTACTCGCCGTCGCGGGTCGCTCCCGGACCCTGGCCTGGGGCGGGGTCGCGGGCGTCCCCGTCCTGGCCACCGGCGTTGGGCTGTGGGCGGTGGGAACGGGTCCGGCGTCGGTGCTCCTGGTGCCCTCGCTGGTCGTGGCCGCTGCCGGTCTGCTGCTGGCGCTGCGCCCCCAGCGGGACACCGGTGACGCACGCCCCGACCTTGATGAGTCCGCCGACCTGCGGCAGATCGCGGGCCTGCGGCAGATCGCCGACCGGGCCGCTCCGACCTTGGCGGTGGCCAGCGTCTTCGGGTCGCTGCTGGTGTCCCTGGCGGTGGCTGCGGGGCGCGTCTCGGGTCTGCCGCTCACGCCGGCGGTCGCGGGCTGGGCCCCGGACTCCTGGCTTCCGGCCGTTGCCACGACCGTGGTCGCGGTCGCCGCGCTGGCGGTCTCGGCCGCACGGCTGCGCTCATCACTGATCGCCACCTCGATCCCGCTGACGGTGACCGCCGGCGCGCTGCTCGCGGTCCTGCCGCCGGGCACCTCCCGCGCCACCCTGCTGCTGGTACCGGCCGGCGCGTTCCTGCTGGTTCAGGCAGCCGCGCTGCTCGCCGTCCGGCAGTCGGCGTGGAGCGCTCCGTTGGGACGCGGAGCGGCGGCCGTCGAGATCGCGGCACTGCTGCTGGTGGGTCTCCCGTCCGTGGTGGCGAGCCTGGCGGGCGGCGAGCTCATCGGCGTCGTGCCGGAGTACGCCGGCATGTTCGCGCTCGTCGCTGCCGCTTGGGTCCTCGGGGCCGGCCGGCGGTGGCTGTCGATCCGGATGCTCGACACGGCCGGCGCAATCCGTCCGTTGGTTCCGGCTCTGGCCGCCCTGGTCAGCCTCCACCTGGCCGCGACGCTGGCAACCGCCGGCGCGCCCCGCGCGGCGGGCGGGTTGGTCCTGGCCGGCGCCGCCTGCGTGCTGCTGGCTCTGCTCCCCCGAGCGATCGACGCGGCCACGATCAGTGCCGGTGCCGCCGTCCTGCTCCTGCTGATCGCCACCGCGGCGACTGCACGCGGCGTCAGCGCCTACGTGGTTGCCGTGGCGGCGGCGGCTGCGACCGGTCTGGCTGCGCGGTGGCTGCGTGCCGACGGTGACCGGGGGCTCGCGCCGGTCCTGCTGGGCTCCGGTGCGCTGCTCGCCGCCTTCGGGGCACTGATCACCGGTCCCCAGGTGGGAGGGCGGCTGGTCGGTACCGCCGTGGCCGCGGGTTCACTGCTCGTGCTCGCGGCACTCAGCGACGACCAGCCCGTGGCAGCGGACCTGCTGCGGGGCACCGCCGCGATCGGCACGGCCGTGCTGCACGGGTTGGCGACGGATGCCTGGTGGGTCGCCCTCGGTGTGCTGGTGTGGCTGCTGGCCGACGTCGCGCGTCTGCGCCGTCCCCGCCTCGCGGCGGTGGCAGCATTCCCGCTCGTGCAGACCGTGGCGACCGGTGGCCTGGCGATGAACCTCGATGCCGAGGTGGTCGGCGCCATCCTGCTGGGAATCGGGGTACTCGCCGGCTGTGCCGCGGTGCTGGTTCCCCGGTCCTGGCTCTCCGCCCCGCTCACGCTGTCGCTCCTGGCCGGACCCCTTGGCTGGCTCCAGGTGGCGGAGCACCCTGAGCTGCGGGCCGCCCTGACCATCGTGGTGGGACTGTCGATCGCGGCGCTGGCTGCCTGGCGGGGGCGCGTGCTGGTCGCCCACCTCGGCGGCGTGGTCGCCCTGTTCGCCACGTGGCATCTGCTCGCACTGCTCGAGGTCCAGGCCCTGGACGTCTGGGTCCTGCCCGTTGCCCTGTACCTCTGGGCGGCCGGCCTCCCGGCACGCCGGGGGGGTACCAGTTCGTGGCTGATCGATGTCCCTCCGCTGCTGCTGGTTGCCATCCCGGCTCTTGCCGAACGTCTGGCTGGTGGCCCGGGTGGGCACAGCCTGCTGGTCGGTGGGCTCGCGCTGCTCGCCGTCGCCGGCGGTGGGCTGCTGCGCCTGGGTGGCCCGCTGGTCGTCGGCGCGGTCCTGCTGGTGACCGTGGTGCTGATCGAGGTCCTGCTCGTGGTCGCAGGCGTGCCGACCTGGGCGTGGCTTGCCCTTGGCGGGGTGGTCCTGTTGGGCACGGCAGCGCTGATCGAACGGTCGGGCAATCCCTTGCAGGCGGTACGCGATGGGGTGGCAGGGTTCCGACAGCGCTGGTCGTGACGACACCTCTGCACCTCCGGAATCACCCGGCGGAACCCTGCCCCGCCGAGTACCGATCATGCCCCCGTGTTGGCGGCTCTCATCCGGCTCGCCCTGATCCTGCGCGTCCGGATCTGGCCCCGGGGGCGGGGTTCAGTCGGGGTGGTGCTTGGGGTGGAGTCGTCGCAGGTGGGGTGGGAG
>SKJO01000373.1 GCA_007121975.1 Nitriliruptoraceae bacterium
CCTGCCCGGCAGCGTGCTCGAGGTCTACAACCGCTGCGGCAACCCCGGCTGCCGCTGCCGGGCCCAACCACCAAGGCCCCACGGCCCCTACCTGCAGTGGACCCGCAAGGTCAAGGGCAAGACCGTGACCCGACGGCTCACCACCGAGCAGTACCAGCGCTACCAGCCCTGGTTCGACAACGCCCGCCGGCTACGAGAGCTCACCACCCGCCTCGAAACCTTGAGCCTGCACACCCTCGCCCACAACGAGAACATGGACATCCCCACCCCCTGAACCGACACGAAAACCCGGCCACCACACCCCCCAACCCGGATTCTGCGACAGCCTGCCACGCAAGGTTCTGCCCCGACCGACCCCGCCAGCCGAACGAAGCCCGCGCCCACGCAAGGTTCTGTCGCTGCGGGGGCCCGCACCGCGAGGGGGTGGTGACCCGCCTCCCCAGCAGGGTCGCGCAGGACCCGGGCCCCGCCAGGCCGGGCAACCTGCTCACCCATGCGTCGGTACCTCCCGCCCTGCCAGCAGGCCAGGTGTTCGACGGCAACCGACACGCATGGAGTTCCCGCAGCGTTATCCTGATGCGACCCGGTGAGGGGAGCAACGGTGGCGTCACGGATCTCGACCACGTCCCGAACGGAACGTGGGTCGGCCAAGAGTGGCTCTCGCGGCCGCAAACCGGCGTCGGGGGGTGCGTCGCCCCGGGGCGGGACCAAGGACACTTCCAGTGGTTCGGGCCGTTCGGATGCCAAGGCCGGAAAGACCGCCAAGACCGCCAAGGCCGGAAAGACCGCCAAGACCGCCAAGGCCGGAAAGGCCGCCAAGGCCGGACAGACCGGCACGTCGGGCCAGGGTGCCAAGGCGGGCAACGGCGGCAACGGGCGCGACGAGCCGCCGCGTTCCGACTCCCGGCTGACCCGGGTGCTGGGGCGGCACCTCGGCGCGCAGCAGCGAGACGTCGCTGGCATCGGACTGGTGCTGCTCGGGGTGATCACCGGGCTTGGCATCTACGTGGATGCCGCCGGGCCGGTCGGCACCTTCCTCGAGGCGGTGTTCCTGGGCCTGATCGGGCTGGTGGGCTACGTCGTGCCGTTGCTGCTGGCCTGGCTCGGGCTGCTCATCGTCATCGAGCGCGCCGGCCTGGAGCTCGGCCGCATCGGCGTGGGTAGCGCGGTGCTGCTCACGGGGTTGCTCGGCGGACTGCACCTGATGGCCGGCGCGCCGGCACCTGCGGAGGGCATCAGCGGGCTGTGGCTGGCCGGTGGCCTGCTCGGGTGGGCGGTCGCGACCCCGCTCGAGGCGGCGCTGTCGGTGTGGGGTGCGAGTGCGGTGCTGGTGGCCGCGCTGCTGCTCGGGCTGCTGGTGGTCACCCGCACCCCGGTGGCCGCGGTGGTCGCTGCGGTTCGCGGCTTCGTCGTCGGCGAGCCGGACGATCCTGCCTCCCCGCCGCCGACACCCGCCGAGCCGCTGCTGGATGACCCCGCCGAGGCAGGGGCGTCCCCAGGACGCCGTCGCCGACGCCGCACCGCCTCGGAGGATGACGCCCCGGAGCGACCCGGGCCGCTGCCGGTGCGGGCCACACTGGCCGCCCAGCAGGGTGAGCAGCCGGTGCTCGAGGGGTTCGATGATCCCGCACGCGACGAACCTGACGCCGCCAGCGACGCGCCGGCCGCGGTCCAGCGGGCCCGGGTGCCGGTCGATCCCGCCACGCTCAGCGCCGAGGTGGTCCCTCCGCAGGTGCGCTACGACGACTATCAACTGCCGCCGCTGGACCTGCTCGCCGCCGGGCGGTCGATGGCGCGGGAGTCCTCCCGCACGATCGAGGCGCAGACCGCCGCGCTGCAGGAGACCTTCCACCAGTTCGGGATCGACGCGACCGTTGCGCGCTGGTCACGGGGGCCGACGGTCACCCGCTTCGAGATCGAGCTCGGCCCCGGGGTGCAGGTCAAGAAGGTCGCCAACATGGGCGACGACATCGCCTACGCGCTGGCCGCCCCCGACGTGCGCATCGTGGCCCCGATCCCCGGCAAGTCCGCCATCGGCGTCGAGGTCCCCAACCGTCAGCGCGATCTGATCACCCTGGGGGATCTGCTGCGCTCCGAGGATGCGCGCCGCGACCCCCACCCGCTGACGGTGGCGCTCGGCGCCGACATCGCCGGGC
This sequence comes from Nitriliruptoraceae bacterium, assembly GCA_007121975.1. Classification (GTDB taxonomy): domain Bacteria; phylum Actinomycetota; class Nitriliruptoria; order Nitriliruptorales; family Nitriliruptoraceae; genus SKJO01. Next base: position 2,157 of record SKJO01000373.1, read on the forward strand.
ACCCGGCCCTGGTCAACCTCGCCACCATGCCCCACCTGCTGGTGTCGGGCGCCACCGGGTCGGGCAAGTCGGTCACCCTCAACGGCATGATCACCTCCGTGATCATGCGCGCCCGTCCCGATCAGGTCCGGTTGCTGCTGATCGACCCCAAGCGGGTCGAGCTCAACGCCTACGACGGGGCCCCCCACCTGCTCGCCCCGGTGGTCACCGACCCGAGGCGGGCCGCCGATGCGGTGCAGTGGTGCGTCAAGGAGATGGAGCAGCGCTACGAGCGGCTCGCCCTGCTCGGCTTCCGCAACATCGACGGCTACAACGAGGCGGTGGCCGCCGGCGAGGTCGAGCCCCGCCCGGGACCCGACGGCACCGAAATCGTCTCCGAGCCGCTGCCCTACGTGTTGCTGGTGATCGACGAGCTCGCCGACCTCATGCTGGTTGCCCCCCGGGACGTCGAGGATGCGATCTGCCGGATCGCGCAGATGGCCCGGGCAGTGGGCATCCACATGGTCATCGCCACCCAGCGACCGTCGGTGGACGTCATCACCGGCCTGATCAAGGCCAACATCCCGTCACGGCTGGCGCTTGCGGTGGCCTCCCAGACCGACTCGCGCACGATCATCGACATGAACGGTGCCGAGAAGCTCGTGGGCAAGGGCGACATGCTCTTCCTGCCCGCCAGCCAGGGCAAGCCCTCACGCCTGCAGGGTTGCTGGGTCACCGAGCGCGAGGTCAGCGCGGTGGTCTCCTTCGCCAAGCAGCAGCGCGAGGCGGCCTACGAGCAGGGCGTGACCCGCCACGGTGAGGAAGCCGACCGTGCGGACGCTGCCCGTACGGGCGACGACGGGTCGGACACCGCCCTGCTGCGGCGGGCGGCCGAGCAGGTCGTGGTCAGCGGGCTCGGCTCCACCTCGATGTTGCAGCGCAAGCTCAGGGTCGGGTTCGCCCGGGCCGGACGGCTGATGGACGAGCTCGAGGTCAAGGGCGTGGTCGGCCCCAACGAGGGGTCCAAGGCCCGCGAGGTGCTGTGGAGCCCCGAGGAGCTCGACGCGGCGCTCGAGCGCGGGGAGCTGTGAGGCTCAGCGCCAGCGGAACTCGCCGCTGGCCTGGGGGCGCTCGCCCTTGAGCTGGCGGCGGGCGTTCATGAGCCCGAAGCCGCCCATGACCAGCAGGGCGCCGACCATCAGCAGGAAGAAGGCGTCGCGGCCGTCCTCGACGAGCACGATGCGTCCCTCGTCGTCGACCGGGGCCTCCACGACGCCCTCTTCAGGGTCGTCCTCGACCGCCAGCGCGGGGCCGGCGACGAGCAGGAGGGCCACCAGCGCGGCCGCGAGCAGGAGATGAGGTTTCGTCATGGCGTTCATGGCGGCGCATCCTAGCCCGATCCGACCCGAACCCTGCCACCCGGGGTGGTTCGCCGCGGGTCGTGCGCGATGACCGACGGCCTCGTACGATGAGACTTCCGTCCGTCCACGACCCTGGTCCCGCCCCGAGGAACCCGTGAGCACCGGCATCGGCGACGCGCTTCGCGACGAGCGCGAACGGCAGGGCCGCTCGATCGACGAAGCGGCTCAGGCCCTGCGTGCGCGTCCCGGGCAACTCGAGGCGCTCGAGCAGGAGCGTTTCGACACCTTCGGCGGCGAGGTCTACGCCAAGGGCTTCCTGCGCAGCTACGCGGTCGAGTTGGGGCTCGACCCCGGACCGCTGCTCGACTCCTTCAACCGTCAGCGCGGGAACGAGGTGGTCGAGTCGCCGACCCTGGTGACCGGGGTGGCCAGCCCGCCGCCCCCGCGGCGCACGCCGCCGGCCTGGGCGGCGTGGATGCTGGTCGTGCTGCTGGTGGTCGGTGGGCTCGCGTTCCTCGGAGCGATCGGTGGTGGCCGCTCGCCGGACACCGCCAGCCCCGACGAACCGCTGTCCCCGCCACCCTCGCCGGCCGAGACCGAGGAGCCCGAGCCCGACGATCCGGAGCCCGACGAATCCGACCCGGAGCCCGACCCGGAGCCCGAACCCGAGCCGGAACCGGAACCCGAGCCGGTCTTCGAGGGCGCCGAGGTCCTGCTCGCACTCGAGGAAGCGAGTTGGATGCGCGTCACGGTCGATGGAGCCGTGGTGTTCGAGCAGACCGCTCAGGCCGGTGAGACGCTGCGCTTCCAGGGGGATCAGGAGGTGCTGGTGCGCTTCGGCAACGCCGGTGGGGTGCGGGTGCAGTACAACGGTGAGGACCTCGGTGCGCCCGGGGGACGAGGCGACGTCGTCACCGTGCAGTTCACCCCGGAGGGCCACGAGCTGGTCTGACGCCGCGCTGGACACCCCCGATCCCGTCCTTCGACTTCACCCCCGACCTCGTCCCCCGACCCCGGAGCACCCGCGTGGCCGCACCCGCTCGCGCCTCGATCGTCACGCTGGGCTGTGGCCGCAACGAGGTCGACTCCCAGCAGCTGGCCGGCCTGCTGCTGCGCGCGGACATCGAGGTGGTCGACGACCCCGATGTGCACGACGACCTCGACGTGCTGCTCGTGAACACCTGCGCGTTCATCGCCCCGGCGAAGCAGGAGTCGATCGACACGGTGCTCGCCGCCTGTGGGCGCAAGCAGGAGGGACGGGCGCGGGCGGTGATCGTGGTCGGCTGCCTCGCTCAGCGCTATCCGCAGGAGCTGGCCGAGGCGATCCCCGAGGCCGACGCCATCGTCGGGTTCGACGGCTACCCCGCCCTGCCCGACCTGGTCGCCGAGGTGCTGTCGGGCCCGCTGGCCGAGCGCGTGGTCGGGGTCGCGCCACCGCATCCCGGATCCCGACCGCTGCGCACCGAGCTGCCGGTGGTCGAGCTCGCCCCACCCCCGGCGGCGCCCGACACCCTGCTCGGGCTCACGGTGCGCGAGCGGGCGCCCGGCGAGTCGCGCCAGCCCCCGCAGGACGCGCTCGACCGGGTCCCCGCCAGCGGGCCGAGCTTCCCGGTCCGGGTCCACGACGGCGGTCCCTGGGCCTACCTCAAGATCGCCTCGGGCTGCGACCGGGTGTGCACCTTCTGCGCCATCCCGTCGTTCCGGGGACGGTTCCGCTCGCGTCCGCTGGACGAGCTGCTGGCCGAGGCGAGCTGGCTGGCGGCATCCGGCGCCCGTGAGCTCGTGCTGGTCAGCGAGAACACGACCTCCTGGGGCAAGGATCTGCCCGGCGGTCGCGCGCAGCAGCCCAAGCTGCTGCGCGAGCTGGGGGCGATCGACGGCATCGAGCGGCTACGGCTGATGTACCTGCAGCCTGCCGAGCTGACCCGCGACCTGCTGGAGTCGATGGCTGCCGAGCCGCACGTGGCGCCCTACTTCGACCTTTCACTGCAGCACGTCAGCGGCCCGGTGCTCCAGCGCATGGGCCGCTCCGGGGATCACGAGCGCTTCGGCCTGCTGATCGACACGATCCGTCGACTCGCCCCCGAGGCGGTGCTGCGGTCCAACTTCATCCTCGGGTTCCCCGGCGAGAGCGCCCACGACGTCGAGGTGCTCGAGGAGTTCCTCGTCGCCCACCGCCTGGACTGGGTCGGGTTGTTCACCTTCAGCCGGGAGGACGGCACGCCCTCGGCGCACCTGCCCGACCAGGTCCCCGAGGAGATCGCCCACGAGCGCCTCGAGCGGCTGGCGTCCCTCACCGAGCGGCTGGCCGATGAGTCGGCGCGCGCGTTCGTGGGGCGCGACCTCGACGTCCTGGTCGAACAGGCCGGCCCGGAGCTGACCGTCGGGCGCTCCTATCGTGAGGCGCCCGACACCGACGGTGAGGTGCTGCTGCTCGGTGCGGATGGCCTGCCGGCACGCGTCGCGGTGGGCCGCACCGTCATCGCCCGGGTGCGCGACGCCGTGGGCGTCGACCTGGTCGCGGAGATGGTCGGTGGGTGATGCTCCTGAACCAGCCGAACGCGGCCCGGACCCCGACCCGCTGGGGGGCCCGGTCCCGCGGGTGCAGCCACTGCTCGACCCCCCGGAAGAGCCGCACTGGTTCAACGTCCCGAACCTGCTGACCTTCCTGCGGGC
>SKJO01000190.1 GCA_007121975.1 Nitriliruptoraceae bacterium
ACGGGCCACTCGACCCGCACTTCTGGTTCGACCCGCTGCGCATGGCCGACGCGGTCCAGCTGATCGCTGCCGAGATCGTCGCGCTCGACGCCGGGGTCGACGCCGAGCTGTGGCAGCAGCGTGCGGACGAGCTCGCCGAGGAGTACCGGGCCCTGGACGCCGAGGTGGCCGAGATCCTGTCGGTCGTCCCCGACGACCGCCGCATGCTGGTCACCAATCACGACGCGCTGGGCTACTTCGCCGACCGCTACGACTTCACGGTGCTGGGCACGGTGATCCCCGGGGACACCACCCAGGCCGAGACCGACCCCGCCCAGTTCGCCGAGCTCATCGAGACCGTCGAGCAGGCGCAGGTCCCCGCCGTCTTCGCCGAGACGATCGACTCCACCCGGCTCGCCGAGCAGCTCGCCAGCGAGGTCATCGGCCGGGGAGACCTCGACATCGAGGTGGTGGAGATCTACACCGGATCGCTCGGTGAGCCGGGCTCGGGGGCCGACACCTACCCGGGGATGCTGCGCACCACCTCGCAGCGCATCGCCGACGCCCTGGCCTGAGGGCCCGCGGGAGCTTCGTCGACCCTGGCCGCCGTCCGACGGATCCGATCGATCCTGCGGGCGGCGGCCGATCCCCTGCCGCGGTGCTTGACTGTGCGGTGACCCAGGACGACCGATGATCGAGCTCGTGACCGAGCCCTTCGCCTACACCTTCATGCGCAACGCGCTGGCGGCGGGGCTGCTCACGGTCGTGGCCAGCTCACTGATCGGGACCTGGGTCGTGCTGCGCGGCATGTCGTTCATGGGCGACGCGCTGGCCCACGGCGTGCTGCCCGGGATCGCGATCGCGTTCCTGCTCGGCGGCAACCTGATGCTGGGCGCGGCGATGGGCGCGGTGGTCATGATCGGCGGGGTGTCGCTGGCCAGCTCGCGCAGCCGGCTCGGGGTCGACACCTCGATCGGGCTGCTGTTCGTCGGGATGCTCGCGGCCGGGGTCGCGATCATCTCCAAGCGGGGGGCGTACTCGGGGGACCTGACCACCATCCTGTTCGGCGACCCGATCGGGGTCACGCGCGCCGATCTGCGCACGGCGCTGATCGCCACGCTGGTCGCGCTGCTGGCGACCGTGGTGCTCTACCGCCCGTTCCTGGTGCTGTCCTTCAGCCGGGACAAGGCCGAGGTGCTCGGGCTGCGGCCCGGGTTGACGCACCTGGCGATGCTGGGGCTCATCGCGATGGTGATCGTGACCTCGTTCCAGACGGTCGGCACGCTGCTGGTGTTCGCCTTCATCGTGGCGCCGCCCGCGACCGCCTCGCTGGTGTCACGCCGGGTACCGGTGATGATGGCCGTGGCGGTGCTGGTCGGCTCGTTCGGTGTCGTTGTGGGGCTGCTGGTCAGCTTCCACGCCGCGACCGCGACCGCGCCGACCATCGCCGGGCTGACCGTGCTGGCGTTCTTCGTCGTGCTCACCGTGCGGGAGGTGTCCGAGCAGCTCGGGCGTCTGCGGCAGCGGCGCGGGCTGGCGGCGGTGTAGCGCTCAGCGGCAGTCGCCGCAGATCCCCATCAGGTCGAAGCGGTGGTCGTCGACCTCGAAGCCGCGCTCGACGCGCACGGTCCCGATCGCGGTCCCGATCGCCGCCTCGAGCTCGGGTGGCAGCGTGATGTCCTCGATGCGTCCGCAGCGCCGGCACACCACGTGGTGGTGGTGCTCGGAGAGCTCCTCGGCCAGCTCGTAGCGGGAGACGTCGTCGGTGGACACCAGGCGGTGCACCGCGCCGCACTGCTCGAGCACCGCGAGGTTGCGGTACAGCGAGCTCTGCGACTGCCGCGCGCCGAGCTCGAGCAGCTCCGGGATGGTCACCGGGCGCTCGGTGTCGGCCAGCAGCTCCACGAGCTGGCGGCGCCCGAGCGTGTAGCGCTGCCTCGAGCGGCGCAGCTGGTCGTCGACGGTGGCATGGATGTCGGTCATCATGCCCCCAGCCTACGCGACGTTCTCGGAACCACCGCACATCCGGTGACCGTCGGCGCGATCGCTCGCAGGTCGGTGGCCGGTTGGGGGGCAGCGTGAGGCGGTAGGCTGGGCCGGCCCTCACCCTGCGCGCTTCGTCCGGGAGGCTGCCCGAGTGCGTCGACGTCCTGCACCGTCTGTTCCTCGGCGTCCCGCGGCCTGTGGTCGCGCGCGGCGGCTCGGTGGGCTCGTCGCCGGGCTGCTGGCGGCCATGCTGCTCGCGGGCTGTGGCGGGCTGCCCGACGGCGATGCCGCCGCACGGGTGGACGGCACGGTGGTGTCACGCACCCTGCTCGAGACCCAGGTGCGGGAGCTCGAGGCCGGCACGGACGCTCCCGAGGCCATGGACCCCGAGCGGCGTGAGGTGCTGATCGGCTCCCGGCAGCGGGAGGTGCTCGCCCTGTTGATCCAGGTCGCCGCGATCGAGAACCTCGTGGCGCAGTACGACGTCGAGGTCCCCGCAGCCGACGTCGAGGCCCGCGCGGCCGAGGAGCTCGAGGCCTTCGGCGGCGAGGACGCGCTGGCCGACGTGCTGCTGGCCCAGAACCTCACCCCCACGCTGTACCTCGAGGTGCTGCTGCCCACCCAGCTGGCCATCGACGCGCTGGCCGCGCGGCTGGCCGAGGATGCCCCGCCGCTCGAGACCCGCACCGTGCGCCACGTGCTGGTCGACTCCGAGCAGGAGGCGCTGGAGGTGCGCGCGGCCCTCGCGGACGGCGAGGACTTCGCGGCGGTGGCCGACGCCCGCTCCACCGACGTCGGATCGGCCATGACCGGTGGGGACCTGGGGCCGGCACCTCAGGGCGCCTACGTGCCCGAGTTCGACGATGCGGTCTGGGGTGCGCAGCTGGGCGAGGTCGTCGGACCGATCGCCACCGACTTCGGCTTCCACGTCCTCGAGGTCACCGCGATCGACACCACCCCGATCGCCGAGCTCGAGGAGTTCCAGATCGAGCAGGTCGTCGGCCCGCAGCTCACCGAGTTGATCAACGAGGCGTTCGACACCGCCGAGGTGGTCGTCGCTCCGGGCCTGGGGCAGTGGGACCCGGTCACCGGTGCGGTCAACCCGCTGCCGACCGTGGCGCGCGGGACACCGGCGCCGCCGCTCGGCGGGGCCGGACAGGCCGAGGGGTGAGCATGGCCCCCGACGGTTCGGGCACCCCGCCCACGGTGGTGGTGGTCGAGACCTCCGACGCGCTGCCGGGCCTGCTGCCCTTCCAGGCCTGGGATGCGCTGGCGACCGCCGAGCCCGTCTGGGTCCGCAACCGTGAGGCCCACCCGGCCACCCCCCACCTGTACTTCGCGGGGCTCGACGTCGAGGATCTGCCGCCGGCAGCGCTCGGTCGTGAGGATCTCGACCTCAACCGTCCCGGGGACCCCACCGACCGCCGATTGGCCAAGGCCCTGCTGGCGCGTGCGGTGGCCGATGGTCGGGTTGTCTACCTGCTCGATGGCGAGGAGCGTGGACTCACGCCGGCTCTGGCCGGGATGGCCCCCGACCACGACGCGCAGATCGAGGTGGTCTTCCTCGCCCAGGAGCCGGCCGGCACCGGCGTGCTGCGGCTGGTGGAGGTCATGCGCCGGTTGCGGGATCCCGACACCGGCTGTCCCTGGGACCTGCAGCAGGACCACACCAGCCTGGTCGGCTACCTCATCGAGGAGACCTACGAGCTGGTCGACGCCATCGAGCAGGGCGAGGACCACGACCTGGTCGAGGAGCTCGGCGACCTGCTGCTGCAGATCGTGTTCCACGCGCGCGTCGCTCAGGACCGCGGGGCGTTCGCGATCGACGACGTCGCGCGCGGCATCGTGGACAAGCTCGTACGCCGCCACCCGCACGTCTTCGCCGACGGGGATGCCTCCACTCCCGAGCAGGTGCAGCAGACCTGGGACGAGCTCAAGCAGGTCGAGAAGGCCCGCCGCGGTCCGTTCGACGGGGTGCCCGCGGCCCTGCCCGGCCTGGTGCTGCTCGAGACGCTGCAGCGCAAGGCGGCCCGGGCCGGGCTCGCGACGGTCGAGGATCCCGCCGAACAGCTCATCGCCGCGGTCGCGCGGAGCACGAGCCCGAGCGGCGAACCCGACCCGGACACGACCGGCGCCGAGGCGATCGGCGAGGTGCTCGCCGCCACCGTTGCGCTCGCCCGTCACCTCGAGGTCGACCCCGACGCGGCGGCACGGCGGGCGGCGCAGGCGTTCCGGGCGGGTCTCGAGGACGTGAGGCAGGCGCCGGAGTCGTCGGGCTGAACCGCGCTTGGGCTGCACGGCAGGGCGCGGCCAGTAGGCTCGTGCGCGAGCCGACCCGGAGGAGCCCGTGCCACCCGTTCAGTGCCCCGACTGTGGCCGTTTCCTGAAGCGCGACTTCATCGCCTCGTTGGGCGCCACGTCCACCCCCTGCCCACGGTGCGGCACCGGACTCGTGGCCGGGATGTTCACGCAGGGCACCGACCTCGTGCGCAGCCCGACCCTGGCCGCCGACGTCGAGGTGGCGACCGTTGCGGTCGAGCCCGAGGCGGTCGAGCCCGTCGCGGTCGAGCCCGAGGCGGGCGATGCCGAGGCGGTCGAGCCTGACGCGGGCGATGCCGACGCCGACGTGCACGAGCCGGCCCCGAGCGTGCGCCCCCCGGACCTCGAGCCCGACGAGGTGCGCCGCTACGACGACGACGTGCTGCACGGCTGGGACGTCGGGGTGGCGCAGGCTGATCTGGCCCCCCACGACCGCCCGCCGTTCCCCGCCGACACGGTCTGGCTCGGGGTGGGCGCGGCCGGGGGTGCGGCCGTGGCGCTCGCGGTGGCCCGCTGGCGCGGGAGCGGCCAGGTGTCGGGCGTGGTGCTCGGAGGACTCGCCGGGGCCGTGGCCGTCGCCGTGGGACGTCAGGTCTGGCGGCTCGAGGGGTGACCGGCCCCGGGCTGGGGCTGGTGGTGAGGTTGTTGTCAACGAACATGTAGGTCGCCTAACGTTTCTGGCGGGGCGACCCTGAGACCTGCGAAGGGTGATCATGGACATCAGCACGATCGAGCTCGTCACCGCCCGCGAGATCCTCGACAGCCGCGGCAACCCGACCGTCGAAGTCGAGGTGGGGCTGCTCGACGGCACGCTGGGCCGGGCCGCGGTGCCCTCCGGGGCCTCCACCGGGGAGGCCGAGGCCGTGGAGCTGCGCGACGGCGGGGACCGCTACCTCGGCAAAGGGGTGCTGCAGGCGGTCGCCAACGTCCACGAGACCATCGCGCCGGCCCTGCTCGGTCGCGACGCGACCCGCCAGCGCGAGATCGATGCGCTGCTGCTCGAACTCGACGGCACCGACAACAAGGCCAACCTCGGGGCCAACGCCATCCTCGGGGTGTCGATGGCCGTGGCCAAGGCAGCGGCGGCCTCGTCGGGCCTGCCGCTGTACAGCTACCTCGGCGGTCCCAACGCCCACCTGCTGCCCGTGCCGTGCATGAACGTGCTCAACGGCGGCAGTCACGCCGACTCGAACGTGGACTTCCAGGAGTTCATGATCGCGCCGGTCGGGGCCGCCTCGTTCCGCGAGGCGCTGCGCATGGGCGCCGAGACCTACCACCGCCTCAAGAAGGTGCTGCACGACCGGGGGTTGTCGACGGGCCTGGGTGACGAAGGCGGGTTCGCCCCCGACCTGGACTCGAACTCCGCCGCGCTCGACCTGCTCATCGACGCCATCGAGGCCGCCGGCTTCACCCCCGGCCGTGACCTCGCGATCGCGCTCGACCCGGCGACCAGCGAGATCTACCGGGACGGGGCCTACCACCTCGACGGCGAAGGTCGGGTGCTGTCGTCGGCCGAGATGGTCGACCTGTGGGCCGATCTGGTCGATCGCTACCCGATCGTGTCCATCGAGGACGGCCTCGACGAAGGCGACTGGGACGGCTGGAAGCTGCTCACCGAGCGGCTCGGAGAGCGGGTGCAGCTGGTCGGTGACGACCTGCTGGTGACCAACCCGGCCTTCGTCGCCCGCGGGATCGAGGAGCGGGCCGCCAACAGCGTGCTGGTCAAGGTCAACCAGATCGGTTCGCTGACCGAGACCTTCGAGACGGTGGCCATGGCCCACCGGGCGAGCTGGACCACCATGGTCAGCCACCGCTCGGGCGAGACCGAGGACGCCACCATCGCCGACATCGCCGTGGCGGTCAACGCCGGGCAGATCAAGACCGG
>SKJO01000498.1 GCA_007121975.1 Nitriliruptoraceae bacterium
GCGAGATCGGCGTGGTCGCATCCAGATCGCCGACGATCACCGCCCACGGCAGCAGGAACAGCGCCTCCACGTCGAAGATCACGAACAGGAACGCGAAGACGTAGTAGCGGATGCTGGTCTGCGCCCACCCCACACCCGACGCTTCCACGCCGCACTCGTAGGTGGTCAGCTTCTGCGGGGTGGGGACCGAAGGTCGCATCACGCGGTTGAGCAGCATGATGATCGCGTAGAGCACGCTGCCGGCGATCACCAGGATCGCCAGCGTGCCGTACTGCTGGCCGAAGCTCACCGCGGTCCTCCCCAGCTCTCAGCGCCGTGGGCCGTGGCTCCCCGCGACGCACCGGCGTCGCGTCGTCCGGCGCCCAGTGGCGTCGGACTCGGTGCACCCAACGAGCGGATGCGCGGCGACCCGAGGTTCCGGGCCGCGAGTCGGGAGCCTAGCAACCTGCCGGACACCGCCCCAACGACGCCCCCGCGGACCTCACGGCAGGCGCCAGTCGACCGGTGGGGAACCCTGCTCGACCAGGGCCTGATTGGCCCGGCTGAAGGGCCGGGACCCGAAGAATCCCCGCCGTGCCGACAGGGGGCTCGGGTGGGGTGAGGTGATCGCCGGCACCGACCCGAGCAGCCCGGTCAGCCGGCGCGCGTCCGCTCCCCACAGGATCGCCACCAGGGGCTGCCGGCGGGCGACCAACGCCCGGATCGCCTGCTCGGTGACCTGCTCCCAGCCCCATCCGCGGTGCGAACCCGGGGCCCCGGGACGCACCGTCAGGCAGCGGTTGAGCAGCAGCACGCCCTGCTCGGCCCAGGGGGTGAGGTCCCCACTGGTGGGCATCGGCAGGTCGAGGTCGGTGCCGTACTCGGTGAGGATGTTCACCAGGCTGCCGGGCAGGGGGCGGACCTCGGGCGCGACCGAGAACGACAGCCCGACCGCGTGCCCGGGCGTCGGGTAGGGGTCCTGGCCCACCAGCAGCACCCGTACCTGCGCAAACGGGCGGGCGAAGGCCGCCAGCACCCGGGAAGCCGGCGGCAGCAAGCCGCGCCCCTCGGCCTGCTCGGTGCGCAGGCGCCGGCCGAGCTCGCGGATGCGTGGCTCGACGGGCGCAAGCACCTGCGCCCAGCCCGGATCGATCAGCTCGGCCAGCGCAGCCGGCCCGGATGGTGGCGTCGGTGCGCTCATGCGGCCTCCGCCAGCGGCCCCTCGCAGCCGGGCGAACCATCGATCCCGGCGACCACGTCCACCCGGACCGTGGCGGTGGCCTCGCCCGAGCGCAGCTCGACCCGGTCCACCCGCAGGTCCTCGGGCAGGGTCACCTCCGCCTCGAGGCCCAGCCGCGTCCACCAGGCCGGTGGCAGCCCGCCCGGCGCCACGGTCAGCACGCCGTCCTCGACACGCACAGCGGCGGTCACCTCGACGGGGGGCACCCCCACCCGCAGCTGCCCGGGGCGGAAGCGCACGCTGGGCTGCAGGCCGAAGGGCACCCGATCGGCGAGGAAGTCCTCGACGTCCACATCGCGCAGGGTGAGCTCGAGCGTGGCCTCGGGTGGTTCGGGCGCGAACGGTGCGTACGGGGCCAGCGCCAGGGGCAGGTGCAGCCGCGTGTGCTCGAGGCGTAGCCCCTGCACCTGCAGCCCGGTGGCCTCCACCTCGACGTTGCGGGCCCGTCCCATCAGCAGCCCGGGGGTGACGGGCCGGGCCACCGAGGTGATCTCCACCCGCTCGTAGGGCAGGCAGCGACCCAGCGCCGAGCCCAGCACCCGTTCGGCGATCGGCACGGCCGCGAGCTCCACCAGCAGCCCGAGGGCCAGGACCAGGGCTGCGGCGATCCCCGCCACCCGCCGGGGACTCATCCCGCGCGGTCGAGCGCGTAGTCGGCCAGCCGGGTCAACGCGGAGACCACCGGCCGCTCACCGAACGGCGTGAGCGCCTCGGTCGCGGCCCGCACGTAGCGCGCCGCGTGCTCGCGGGAGCGATCCAGCGCGTCGCCCGCACGCAGCAGGGCGATGGCCCGCGCCACCTCGGCGTCGCTGAGCTGCCCGGCGAGCAGCGCGGCGAGCTCGCCGTCGGGGTCGGCCTGCAGTGCGTAGAGCACCGGGAGGGTGCGCACGCCCTCGCGCAGGTCGGTCCCGGGCGTCTTGCCCGAGTCCTCGTGGTCGGAGGCGATGTCGAGCACGTCGTCGGAGAGCTGGAAGGCCATGCCCACGTTCCAGCCGTAGCGGGCCGCGGCGTCGACGCCGTCGGGGTCCGCCCCCGAGAGCATCGCGCCGTAGCGACACGAGGTCTCGATCAGCGAGGCGGTCTTGCCCGAGACCACCTCGAGGTAGTGCTCGAGGGTCGGGGTGACCGTCGGGACATCCGGCGGCAGCGCCCCGAAGGAGCCCTGGACCTCGCGGATCTGCCCCTCGCACAGCCGGGCCAGCGTGCGCGCCATGATCCGGGTCACCTCCACGCCCAGCGCCGCGGACAGGTCCGAGGCGCAGGCGAACAGGTAGTCGCCGGTGAGGATCGCAACCGTGTTGTCCCAGCGGTGGTTGGCCGAGGGGGTGCCACGGCGGGCGGGCGCCTCGTCGATGACGTCGTCGTGGTAGAGGGTGGCCAGGTGCACCAGCTCCACGATGGCGGCGGCGTCGACCAGCTCGGGGCGGGTCGGGTCGCCGAGGTGGCCGGTGAGCGCGACCAGCAGCGGCCGGAAGCGCTTGCCGCCGGCGCTGATGAGGTAGCGGGCCGCCTCGTCGACGAAGGCGTGGCTGGAGCCGACCTGCTCGTGCAGCCGGTGCTCGACGGCTTCGAGCAGCCCGGCGACGGGCAGACCCCGGGCCTCGAGCTCATCGAGGACCGGCCCCGGGATCGCCAGACGGGCGATGCGGGGTTCGGCAGCGGCGCGGCGGCGGAACCTCACCGGACCAGCGCCGCGGCGTTGCCGGCCAGGTCCAGGAACAGCTGGGGCTGGACCCCGAGGTAGATCACCAGCACCGCGGAGACCGAGACGGTGACCGACAGCCCCATCGACACCTGCGGGCGGCCCCGCTCGCCGGTGGGCTCCTCGAGGAACATCACCCCGGCGATGCGCAGGTAGAAGAACGCGGCCACGACGCTGGAGACCACGCCGATGACCACCAGCCAGGTCAGCCCCGCGTCGATGCCGGCCCGGAAGACCATCAGCTTGCCGACGAACCCGGCGGTGGCCGGGATGCCGGCCAGCGACAGCATCGACAGCGCGAGCACCGCGGCGAGGTCGGGGGCCTCCCGGCCGAGCCCCCGCAGATCCGCGAAGGTGACCTCGCCCTGCCGCCGGCGCTCGAGGGCGATCAGCGCGCCGAAGGCGGCCGCGGTACCGATCGCGTAGGTCAGCAGATACCACAGCGTGGCCGACAGCCCGTCAGCGGAGTTGGCGACCACGCCGATCGTCGCGTAGCCGGCGTGGGTGATCGAGGAGTAGGCCAGGATGCGCTTGAGGTCGCGCTGCACGATGGCGAGGTACGCGCCGTAGAGCATCGTGATCGCGGCCAGCACCGAGAGCACCGGCACCCACAGGGCCTCGAGGCTCGGGAAGGCCACCAGGTACAGCCGCAGGATGATCGCGAAGCCGGCCGCCTTGGTCGCGGCGGCCATGAAGGCGGTGATGTTGGTCGGGGCCCCCTGGTAGACGTCGGGCGTCCACAGGTGGAAGGGCGCGAGCGAGACCTTGAAGGCGACGCCCACGGTGATCAGCGCCAGGCCGATCGCGGCCACCGAGCGCGGCGTGGTCACCAGCCCGATGGTCAGGCCGATCGCCGGCAGGTCGACCGTGCCGGTCGCGACGTACACCAGCGCCATGCCGTACAGCAGCACCGCCGAGGCGATCGCGCTGGTCACGAAGTACTTCAGCCCCGCCTCCTCGGAGCGGCGGTCGCGCCGCGCCCAGCCGGCGAGGATGTACAGCGAGAGCGTGAAGACCTCCAGCGCGATGAAGATCGTGATCAGGTCGTTGGCCGTGCCCAGCGCAGCCATGCCGACCGTGGCCAGCAGCAGCAGCGGTTCGAGCTCCGCGCGGTAGATCCTGCGCTGCCGCAGGTAGCCGTAGCCCATCGGCACGACCAGCAGCGCGGTCAGATACACCGTCAGCCGCGTGAACAGCGCGATGCCGTCGTTGGCGATCGAGCCCTGCAGGGCGCTTTGCACCAGCATCGGGCCCTCGCCCACCGGGGCGAGCATGGCGGTGTACTGCCACAGGGTGAGCACCAGGGCCCCGGCCAGCGCCAGGCCCGCCCCCCAGGCCTGGACCAGCGAGGGCGTGCGGGGGAAGGCCACCACCAGCGCGGGCAGCGCCACCCCCAGCACGATCGCAACCGCTCCGGGAAGGATCAGCTCGGTGGTGATCAGCCACACCCCGAGGGCGATCACGGCCAGCCCGACGGGGGCGGCCACGGCCATCCGGCGTCGCCCGGCGACCCCGAGCAGCAGCAGCACCAGTGCCGCGGTGGTGGGCACCAGCTCGGGCGCGAAGCTCGACCAGGCGATCTCGGGCGCCCCGAGGGCAGATTGCGCGAGGAACATCGGGGCAGGCTCCTACGGCTCGGTGGTGAGGGCGGCGGCGGGCAGCGACGGATCCTCGATGCCGACCTCGACCAGCACCCGGTCCACGGCGGGCTCGACCACGTCGAACAGCGGCTGGGGGTAGACCCCGATGAGCAGGATCAGCGCGACGATCGGTGCCAGCACGCCCACTTCGCGGGGCTTGAGGTCGACGGTGTTGAGGTTGTCGGCGCCCTCGAGCGGTCCGTGGAACATCCGCTGGTAGGCCCACAGCAGGTACAGGGCGGCGAGCACGGCCCCGAAGGCGGCCAGCACGGCCGCGGTGCGGTTGGTGGCGAACGTGCCCAGCAGGATGGGGAACTCGCCGACGAAGCCGTTGAGCCCGGGCAGCGCGAGCGAGGACAGCGACACCACCAGCCACAGCCCGGCCATCACCGGCACCTGCTTGGCCAGCCCGCCGAAGGCGGCGATCTGCCGGGTATGGCGGCGTTCGTAGAGGAAGCCGATGAGCAGGAACAGCGCCCCGGTGGACAGCCCGTGGTTGATCATCTGCACCACGGAGGCCGAGGTGGCGGTGGTGTTGAGCGCGAAGGTGCCCAGCACCACGAAGCCCATGTGGCTGACCGAGGAGTAGGCGATCAGCTTCTTGATGTCGGACTGCATCAGCGCGACGACCGCCCCGTAGAGGATGCCGACCACCGACAGGGCCAGCAGCCAGGGGGCGAACTCGACGGTGGCCTCGGGGAAGAAGGGCAGCGCGTAGCGCAGCAGCCCGAACGTGCCCATCTTGAGCAGCACCGCGGCCAGGAACACCGAACCGCCGGTCGGGGCCTCGGTGTGCGCGTCGGGCAGCCAGGTGTGCACCGGGAACAGCGGCACCTTGACCGCGAAGGCGAGCACGAAGGCGGTGAACAGCCAGCGCTGCTCGGTGATGCCGAGCTCGAGCAGGCGGGCGTCCTCGTAGGCGAACGACCCGGTCTGCGCGAACAGGTAGAGGATGGCCACGAGCATCAGCAGCCCGCCGGCCAGGGTGTAGAGGAAGAACTTCACGGCCGCATACCGGCGGTTGGCCCCGCCCCAGATCCCGATGATCAGGTACATCGGCACCAGCGTGAACTCGAAGAAGATGTAGAACAGCAGCAGGTCGGTGGCGGCGAACACGCCGATCACCGCCGCCTCGAGCACGAGGAAGGCGGCCACGTAGCCGCGCAGCCGGTCCTTGACGCTGTCGAAGGAGGCCAGCAGGATCAGCGGGGTGAGGAAGGTGGTCAGCAGGATCAGCACGAGGCTGACCCCGTCCACCGCGAGCGCGAAGCTCGCCCCGATCGCCGGGATCCAGGTCAGCTGCTCGGTGAGTTGCATCCCGCCGCCGCCGACATCGAAGGCGGCGAGCAGCACCAGCGAGGTGACCAGCGCACCGGCGGAGGCGACCAACCCGATCAGCCGGGTGGTGCGCTCGTCGTCGGAGGCCAGCAGCGCCAAGGCTCCCAGCAGGGGCAGCGCGATCGTGATCGTGATGGGACCCATCGGCTACCTCACCTGGACCAGGAGAACGACGGCCAACGCGATGGCCCCGGCGACGAACAC
>SKJO01000204.1 GCA_007121975.1 Nitriliruptoraceae bacterium
CGCCGAGATCGCCGGGCTCGTGCTGGCCCTGCGCAGCCGCGGCCGCGACCTGCTCCTCCGCCTGCACCTGCGCCATGCGCAGCTGGGTCAGCGCCTGGTCGACCTGGCCGGTCAGCTCACCGGTCAGCCGGCTGCGGCCGGCGTCGGTCACGGCGGCGACGAGGTCGATGAGCAGCCGGCCGTCGCGCCGGCCGAGCTTGACCTGGGCGGCGTTGAGCAGGGCGGAGATGACCTCGGCGACCACCTGGTCCACGGGTGCGGCGCGCAGTTGCGCGACGTAGGCACGGACCTCCTCCTCGGTGGGCTCCTCGGGGTCGGCACCAGCACCGGGTCCGGCGTTCGGGTTGAAGGGGGCGTCGCTCACCGCGCGCTCCTGCAGGTCGGGATCGGTCGGGCGTGTTCGCACAGACGCCACGAGCCTACCGCTCCCCCTACCCTGCGCGGCCCGTCCGCCCGCCCGACCGGCCGGTGGGGCGACCTGCCGCTGTCGAGCCAACGGAGCACCGAGCGTGAAGACCTTCGAGCAGCTCTTCGCCGAGCTCAGCGACAAGGCCCGTCGTCGCCCCCCGGGGTCGGGCACCGTGGCCGCGCTCGATGCCGGCGTGCACACCATCGGCAAGAAGATCGTCGAGGAGGCCGCGGAGGTCTGGATGGCCGCGGAGCACGAAGGCGACGAGCGGCTCGCCGAGGAGGTCTCGCAGCTGCTCTACCACCTGCAGGTCCTGCTGCTGGCCCGCGGACTGGACCTCGACGACGTCTACGCGCACCTGTAGGCGCGCTGCCGGACGGCGCACCGGCCGACACCACGGCCGACACCACGGCAGACATCGCGGCAGACGCCACGGCCGACACCACGGCAGACGCAGGTTCCCGGCCGGCTCAGTCCCGCTGCTCGCAGTGGCGCTCCCCCGGGATGCGCACGTCGGGCGCCGCCACGAGCGTGAGCGTGCGGGTCGCCCGGGTCACCGCCACGTACAGCTGACGTAGCCCGATCGCGGTGCCGTAGGCCCCACCCGACGCCGACCCGGCGATCACGTCGGGGGCGAGCACCACCACGTCGTCGAACTCCAGACCCTTGGCGGTGCGGGCGTCGAGCACGACCATCCGCTGCTCGCTGCCGTCGCCGAGCTGCCCGACGGCAGAACGCACGGCGTCGCGCACCGCCGCGTCCGTTGGGTCGCGCTCGACGGCCGGGACGATCACCGCCAGGGTTCCGTCGCGGGCGCCGAGCCGTTCGACGACCACCTGCGCGACCGCGGCGAGCAGGTCACGGCGACGCAGCAGCCAGGGACGCTCCCCGACCTCACGCACCGCGGCGGGCAGCCCCGCGGGATCGCTGCCCGCCGCGCGCAGCACGTCGCGGGCGACCAGGGCGATCTCGCTGGGCGTGCGGTAGTTGACCCCGAGCTCGCGGTGCACGACCTCGCGCCGGCCGATGGCGGCCGCGACCTCGTCCCAGCCGGCATCGTCCGCCCGGCTGCGCTGTGCGAGGTCCCCGACCACCGTCCAGGACGCGTACGGACCTCGTCGGGCGATCATGCGCCACTGCAGCGGCGTGAGATCCTGCGCCTCGTCGACGACGACGTGGGCGAAGTCGCGGTAGCTGGGGTCGGCGACCTCGGGGCGTGCCACCTCGACACGCAGATCGTCGCTGAGCAGCCGGATCCCCCCGTCGTCGGCGGGGTGTCGCGTGCCCGATCCCCGAGCGCCGGGGCCCCGGGCGCCCGATCCCGCCGTACCCGGCCGGGCTGCGGTGTCCTCGGCGCTCGCGGCGGCCTGCGGGCCGAGCAGGGTGTCGACCTCGTCGAGCAGCGCCACGTCGTCGATCGTCCAGCCTTCGGCGGCGTCCCAGGCGGCCCGCAGCTGCCCGACCTCGGCCGCCGACAGCAGACCTTCGGCCAGGGGCACCAGGTCGACCTCCCCGCGGGCCAACGGGCCGAGCACCCGCTCGGCGGTGGTCGGCGGCCAGAAGCAGCGGCGCAGCATGATCACCGCCGCGGTCTCATCGAGGATCGCGGCGAAGTCGGTCTCGGCGTGCTCGTCGGGGGCCGAGCCGCCCCCGGCTCGGTGGCGGTCCCGCCACCGACGCCACAGCAGCGCCACCAGCGAGGTGTCGGCGACGGCGGCCCGCGCGTGGTAGCTGCGCTCCCCCGACCCCTCGACCGCGACCCGCTCCAGCAGCCGGGTGCGCAGCCGCTCGAGGTCGGCTCCGGAGACCTCGACGGTGGTCCCGGCCACGGTGATGCGGGTCGCCGGCGGCAGCGGTGGGCGGGTGGCGGCCAGCAGCCGCCGGGTCAGCTCGGCCAACTCCGCCCGGCCCTTGATCGCCGCCACCTCGAGGTCGTCCCAGCCGTCGATATCGATACCGGTGGGGGCGAAGGCCGCCAGTGGCCGCTGCACGACCCGGTCCTCCCCCAGCGAGGGCAGCACCCGGGCGGTGTACTCGGTGAAGGCCCGCGACGGGCCGACCACCAGCACCCCGCGGCCCTCGAAGCGCTCCCGGTCGCCGTAGAGCAGGTAGGCGACCCGGTGCAGGGCGACCACGGTCTTGCCGGTGCCCGGCCCGCCCGAGACGATCAGCGTGCCCGAGGCCGGCGCCCGGATGATGCGGTCCTGGTCGCCCTGGATCGTCGCCACGATGTCGCGCATGCGTCCGGTGCGGGTCCGCGACAGCGCGGCGAGCAGCGCGCCCTGCCCGGTCACGGCGGTGAGCCCGAGCCGGTCGGCGGCCTCGGCGTCGAGCACCTCGTCGTCGAGGTCGAGGACCTTGGGTCCCCGCGTCACCAGCGTGCGGCGCCGCGCGACGTCCATCGGATCGGCCGCGGTGGCCTGATAGAACGCGGCCGAGGCCGGCGCCCGCCAGTCCACCAGCAGCACGTCGCGATCCTCGTCGACGACCGAGACCCGGCCGATGTGCAGCGTGTCGGGTTCGCCGCCGCCAGCATCGAGGTCGAGGCGGCCGAAGGCGAGCGACTCGATGTCCCCGAAGGTGTAGCGCGCCGCCCGGCTGGCGTGGTGGTGGGCGGTGACGTCCCGCTCGAAGCGGGCCTGGAAGGTCGAGCCGGAGCGGTCCGCGCCCGCCTCGAGCGCGCGCTCGTCGGCCCGGCGGCGCAACTCCTCGACGCGGTCGTGCACCCGCTCGAGGTGAGCCTCCTCCGCCGCGATGGCCTGCTGCTTGGCGGTGGTGCGCGGGGTGGTGGGGCTCACAGCTGGTGCAGGACCCGGACGGTCTCGACGGCGGCGAGCGCGGCGTCGGCGCCCTTGTTGCCGAGCTTGCCGCCGGAGCGTTCGACCGCCTGGTCCCAGCTGTCGGTGGTCAGCACGCCGAACCCGACGGGACGTCCGTGGGTCCGCGCCACCTCGGAGCAGGCCGAGGCGGCCGCGCCGGCGACGTAGTCGAAGTGGGGCGTCGCGCCCCGCACGACACAGCCGAGCGCCACCAGGGCGTCGTAGCGACCGCTGCCCGCCAGCCGTTCGAGCACGACCGGCAGGTCGAAGGCTCCCGGGACCCACACGACCGTCAGGTCGCTGCGCTGGGCGCCGTGGCGGACCAGCGCTTCGACGGCGCCGTCGACCAGGTGGGCGACGACCGCCTCGTTGAAGCGGGCGGCCACGATGCCGACCCTGAGGCCGGTCGCGTCGAGCCCACCCCGGTGGATGCTGACCTCGCTCACCTGCACTGCCCTCCCGCGTGATCGGCCGCTGCCGGCCCCTCAGGCGGCGGCGCGTGCTGCCTGGCAGACCCTCAGCGGGCCGCCTTGCCGTGGTCGGCCGGGCCCGCAGCCTGCGCGGGCACCGTGTCGGTCTCGGGTTCCTCGGGGGGCGGCGGGGCCATGCCCACCCCCCGGTAGCGTTGCACAGCCGGCGGGGCCGTGCGCCGCTGCTTGGCGATGTCACCGACCCCGGTGGAGGTCGGTAGGTCGGTGCCCGACAGCTCGTGGCCCATCCGCGCCGCCTTGGTCTGCAGGTAGCGCTCGTTGGCGTCGTTGGGCAGCACCTCGACCGGCACCCGGTCGACGATCGACAGCCCGAAACCGTTGAGCGCCGCCCGCTTCTCCGGGTTGTTGGTCAGCAGGCGCAGGGTCGACAGGCCGAGATCGGCCAGGATCATGGCCCCGGTGCCGTAGTCGCGTGCGTCGGCGGGCAGCCCGAGCGCCAGGTTGGCGTCCACGGTGTCCGCCCCGTTGTCCTGCAGCTCGTAGGCCTGCAGCTTGTGCAGCAGCCCGATGCCGCGCCCCTCGTGGCCGCGCAGGTAGACCACCACACCCTCGCCCTCGTCGGCGATGCGGGCCATGGCCAGGTCCAGCTGCGCCCCGCAATCGCAGCGCAGCGAGCGGAACACGTCGCCGGTGAGGCACTCGGAGTGCATCCGCACCAGCACGTCGGGCTTGCCCTCCGGCCGGCCGCAGATCAGCGCCATCGACTCTGCGCCGTCGGCGCTCGAGCGGTAGCCCACCATCCGCCACGGACCGTAGGGGGTGGGCAGCTTGGCCTCGGCGACCCGCTCGATGAAGTGCTCGCGCTCCCGGCGGTAGGCGACGAGGTCGGCGATGGTGACCATGAGCAGGTCGTGCTCGGCAGCGAAGACCTCGAGCTCGGGGACCCGGGCCATGCTCCCATCGACGTTGACGACCTCGGCGATCACCCCGGCCGGGTGGCGGCCGGCGAGCCGTGCGAGGTCCACGGCGGCCTCGGTGTGTCCCGGGCGGCGCAGCACGCCGCCGGGCGCGTAGCGCAGCGGGAACACGTGGCCCGGGCGCTGCAGGTCCTCGGCGGTGGAGTTCGGGTCGGCCAGCACCTGGCAGGTCCGGGCCCGGTCGGCCGCCGAGATCCCCGTCGAGGTGCCTGCGGTGGCGTCGACGCTGACCGTGTAGGCGGTGCCCTTGGGATCCTGGTTCTGCGCCACCATCAGCGGCAGCTCGAGGCGATCGAGGTCCTCGCCGAGCATCGGCACGCACACCACGCCGCTGGTGTGGTTGATGAGGAAGGCGAGCTGCGCGGTGCTGACCGCGTCCGCGGCCAGCACCAGGTCGCCCTCGTTCTCCCGGTCCTCGTCGTCGACCACCAGCACCATGCCGCCGTCGCGGATGACCGCCACGGCCTCATCGATGGTGGCGAAGCTCATGCCGGGTCTCCATGAGGCGCGACCGGGGCAGGGTCAGGGGCAGGGTCCGGGGCCGGGTCCGGCTGCTGGGCAGCGGCCGGGGGCACACCGGAAGCCAGATCCGCCGGCACGTAGGGCGAGCCCGCCCCGCCGGCCAGCAGCCGCTCGACGTACTTGGCGACGACATCGACCTCGAGGTTGACGCGGTCGCCGGGCCCGCGCTCCCCGAAGGTGGTGACCTCGAGGGTGTGGGGGATCAACCCGATGCGCAGCACGCCATCGTCGGTGACGTCCACGATCGTGAGACTGGTGCCGTCCACCGTCACCGAGCCCTTGGGCACGAGGTAACGGGCGAGCTCGGTCGGCGCCCGCACGGTCACGAACACCGTGCCGGGCAGCTCCTCCCGGTCGATGACCTCGCCGACCGCGTCGACGTGGCCCTGCACGAGGTGGCCGCCGAACCGGGTGTCGGCCCGCATGGCCCGCTCGAGGTTGACGCCGTCACCGACCTTCAGGTCGCCGAGCGCGGTCGCTGCGAGCGTGGCCGCCATCAGGTCCGCGGTGAAGCCGTCGCCGGGCAGCGTGGTCACGGTCAGGCAGCAGCCGGCGACCGCGATGGAGTCGCCGATGTGGGTGCCCTCGCGCACCTGCGCACAGGCGATGTGCAGGCGGGCGTGACCATCCGCCACGTCGATGGCGGTGACGCGGCCGATCTCCTCGACGATGCCGGTGAACATCGAACCTCCTGGGCGGCGCTGGTGCGGGTCTGGTGCGGGTCTGGTGCGGGTCTGGTGCGGGTCTGGTGCGGACCTGCGGATGGGCCAGGGGCCGCGACCCTGCACGTTACCGGGCGAGCCCAAGCTCGCGCCGCAGCTGCCAGACGAGGTCCGGGCCCGCGCCACCGAGCCGCTCGAGCTGCCAGCCGGGGCCGGTCGGCAGCCGGACCGCCCGGGCCACCTCCGGCCCGCCGAGCCCGAGC
>SKJO01000273.1 GCA_007121975.1 Nitriliruptoraceae bacterium
GGGGCGGCGCTGGGCCTGGACCGCCCGCGGACCTGGCTGATCGGGCTGCGCGACGGCGCGAGTCCCGATGATGCGCCACGCGCGGTCGGTGCGAGCACGCAGGACGACCGTGCCGTGGACGTGGGATCACCGGCCCCCGGCGACGGCCGTGAGGCCGGCTCGCTCACGGACCGGTTCGACGAGCAGCTCGCCCAGCGACGCGCCGAGTCCGTCGGCCACAGCCGGGAGATCAGCGCGCAGGACCCGCTTCGGGTCCTGCTGGCGGGCGACTCGCTGATCGGCGCGATCGCGGAGGGCTACGGGCGGTCGGTGGCTGGCCGCGACGAGGTGTGGTGGCACCAGGAGGTCCGCATCAGCACCGGCTTGGCGCGACCCGACGTGCTGGACTGGCACGCCCACCTCGACGGCCTGCTTGCAACCCACGACCCGGATGTCGTGGTGCTGATGCTCGGCGGCAACGACGACCAGAGCCTGGTGGTGCCGGGCGGCACCCCGATCCACTACGGGGAGCCGGGCTGGGAGGCCGAGTACGAGCAACGCGCCGCCCGGCTGCTGGAGGTGGCCGGCGCCGACGGACGCCAGGTCGTGTGGCTGCAGCTGCCCGCGATGCGCCCCGACCGGCTCGAAGCCTCTCGGCAGCTGACCAACGCGGCGGTGCTGCAGGCCGCTGCCGGCCGCGACGTGCTGGTGGTCGACACCGGCGCCATCCTGTCCCCCGAGGGCTACACCACCCGCCTGGCGGGCACGGCGGTGCGGGCGGAGGACGGCGTGCACCTCACCCACCCGGGCGGAGATCTCGTCGCCGAGGTGCTCGAGGGGCTGCTGGCCGAGCGCTGGGGAGCCGCTCCGGCGGCAGCGCCAGCCCCCAGGCGGTAGGGTAGGCAGGGCAGTCTGCTCCAGACCCCGGCGCTGCGCGACCGTCTCTTGGCGCAGACCACGGGGGCAGCATGGTGGGGTGTAGGGCAGAGTCCGGGCTCACCGATGGCTGAGCGCGTTGCCGATCCTCCGGTTGCCGGAGCCGAGGTGGCGGCTGCCTTCGCAGCGCTCATGACGATCGACGGGTCGGACCCGACGACCGTGCTCGAGCTGCTGACCGACCAGATCGTCGGGCTGTCGTTGGCGACGGCCTGCACGGCCCATCTGGTCGACGAGGCCGAGGAGCTCCAGGTCGTCGCCGCGCGTCCGGAGCATCCGCAGGTCGAGCAGCTCGGAGACCTGCAGCGCACCGACGGCCCGTCGCTCGAGGCGCTGCAGAGCAGACAGGTGCGCACCGCCGACGACCTCGAGCGCCACCGGACCCGCTGGCCGAGCTTCGCCCCGCAGGCGGGCCGCGCCGGGTTCCGCAGCGCGCAGGCGCTTCCGCTGCACGGCTCGGACAGGGTCCTGGGCGTGGTCACCGCGCTGTATCCCGAGCCGGTGACCCACGAGGCGCGGCCCCGCGCCGACATCGTGCGCGACCTGGTGGTCGCCGCTGCGGCCCGGGTGGCCGATCAGCAGGCGCTGGCCGCCGCACGCACCGAGGTCGAGCAGCTCTCCGCGGCGCTGTACAGCCGGGTGCTCATCGAACAGGCCAAGGGCATGCTGGCCGGCGCCAACGGCGGGAGCCCCGAGCAGGGCTTCGAGCTGCTCCGGCGCTACGCCCGCAACCACAACCGGGTGCTCAGCGAGGTCGCCCAGGCGGTCGTCACGCGCAGCCTCGAAATCACCGACCGCGACCTGCCGGGCTGATCGGCGCGGGGCACGGGCGCCCTGCGGTCACGCTTGGAAGCCTGGGGCACCATCCGGAGTTCTCTCCTTGAGCCGCCACCGCCGATCCGGAGCCCCGCGTGTCCACCCCGTCGCGACCGACCCGCCTCGCGCTGTTCGCCGCCCTGCTGCTGCTGGCCACCGCCTGCGGCGCAGGCAGCGACGCCGGGCCGCCGGTCCCCGACCTCGCCTACGAGACCTTCGACGGCGGCGAGGCTTCCCTCGCCGACCTCGCCGGTGAGCCGGCGGTGGTGAACTTCTGGGCCTCCTGGTGCCCGCCGTGCGTGGCCGAGATGCCCGACTTCGAGCGCGTCCACCTCGACGTGCGCGACGAGGTGCGCTTCGTGGGCATCAACACCCAGGACGGCCTGCCCGAGGCGCAACGGCTGGTGGAGGAGACCGGGGTGACCTACGACCTGGGCCTGGACCCGGACGGTGAGCTGTTCCGGGAGTTCGGCGTGGTGTCGATGCCCTCCACCTTCTTCGTCACCGCCGAGGGCACGATCGCGCACCGCCATGCGGGTCTGCTCACCGAAGCGCAGCTGCGCGAGCTCATCGACGAGCACCTGAGGTGACGTGATGGAGATCCCGGTCGCCCTGGCCTTCACCGCCGGACTGGTCGCCACCGTCAACCCGTGCGGCTTCGCGATGCTGCCCGCCTACCTGTCGTTCTTCCTCGGACTCGACGAGGGCGACCCGGCACGCCCCACCTCGACCGCCGCCAGCGTCCTGCGGGGGCTGCGGGTCGGCGCCGCGGTCTCGGTGGGCTTCCTCGCGGTGTTCGCGGTCGCGGGAGCACTGCTGACGCTGGGCACCCAGCTGGTCGCCGAGGTGGTGCCGTGGGCCGCGATGGTCGTCGGGGTGGGCGTGGCCGGGCTCGGCGTCGCGATGCTGGCCGGCTACACCCCGACCGCCTCCCTGCCCAAGCTCGGGCGCGGGACCGACGGTGATGGGCTTGGCGGCGTGGTGCTGTTCGGGGTCTCGTACGCCATCGCCTCGCTGTCGTGCACGCTGCCCGTCTTCCTGGCCGTGGTCGCCAGCACCATGACCCAGGCCGGCCTGCTGTCCGGTGTACTCACCTTCCTGGTCTACGGACTGGGCATGTCGGTGCTCCTGCTGGTGGTCACCATGGCGCTGGCGCTGGGCAAGCAGGCCGTGGTCGGGTGGCTGCGCCGCGCCAGCCGGCACGTCAACCGGGTGTCGGGCGCCGTGCTGGTGCTGGCCGGCGTGAGCATCGTGGTGTTCTGGACCGCCACGCTGTCGGGGGCCGGGCTGCCCCGGGCGATCGTGTGGCTCGAGCAGTGGTCCTCACGGGCCACCAACCTGCTGGCCGACGCCGGGGTGTGGCTCGGGGTGGCCGGATTCGGGTTGGTGGTGGGCGCCGGGCTCGTGGCACGCACCATCCTGCGACGCCGTGCGGGCGCCATCGGCGAGCGCGCCGCACAGGATGCGAGCCCGCCATCGGGTCGCTAGGCACGCCACGGGCGGCTCGAGCTGCTCGGGCTGCTCGAGCCGCTCGACGTGCCGGTCAGTCCCCCTCCGCGCCCGTGAGCCCGTCGACGAACCCGGCGAGCCGCTCGATCCCGTCGGGGTCGAGCGGCGGACGCTGACGGCGGATCGCCTCGATCACCCGGGTGACGGTCTCGGCCTCGATGCCGCACCGCTCGCAGTGCTCGAGGTGGGCCGCCACGGCCCCGGTGTCGCCGGGCTCGAGCTCGCCGTCGAGGTAGGACTGGAGCACCTCGGCGACCTGGTGGCAGTCCGGGTCGGCCGGGAGCGGGGAGGGGGGACGTCGACGCCACCTCATGGGCGCTCCTCCACCTTGCCGTGGGCTTCGAGCCGCGTACGGACCTTGTGCCGGGCACGGTGCAGCCGGCTCATGACGGTACCGACGGGGACCTCGAGCAGGTCGGCGGCCTCCTGGTAGGTCAGTCCATCGAGGTCGACCAGCGCGATCACCGCCCGGTGGTTGGCCGACAGCATGGCGAGCGCGTCGCGCACGACCGGATCGAGCTGGTCGCGCAACGCCTGCTCCGCCGCGCCCTCCGTGCCTCCCTCGGAGCCTCGGGCCGGCAGGCGCTGGGCCAACTCGTCCTCGAGCAGGTCGGGGCGGCGCTTGCGCACCTGGTTGAGGTGCGTGTTGCGCAGGATCGTGAGCAGCCAGGCACGCGGGTGCCGGCCGTCGAAGCGGGCGTGTCCCCGGTAGGCACGCAGCAGCGTCTCCTGCACGAGATCCTCGGCCGCATGGTGGTCGCGGGTCAGCCGCCGTGCGACGCGCGCGAGCACGTCGAGCTCGGCGAGCACCTGCTCGCGGAACTGCTCGGCATGGGGATCGGCGGCCACGTCGATCACGCTAGCGCTCACCGCGACCTCCTCGTCGTGCACCACGGGTGGTGTCCTGTCCGAGGCAACCCGCGGCGTGCCGGAAGGCTTCCACCCACCACACGGGCTGGCCCCCGACGCCGCCGTCAGGCACGCTGGTCGCCCGAATGCCATCCCGAGGAGGCCGGATCCTGGCCACATCGGCCCGTGAGCGCGTGCTGCTGGTGGGCGCCGGCCATCCTCACCTGCACGTGGTGACCTGCGCCTCCACCCTGCGCGCCGGCGGCGTGGACCTGGTGGTGCTCGCCCCGGTCGACTTCCACTACAGCGGGCTGGCCACGGCGGTCGCGACCGGCGCGCTGTCGCCCGAGGCCGCCCGGATCGACGTCGCGGCGCTGTGCCGGCAGCATGAGGTGGAGCATCGGGTCGGTCGCTTCGCGAGCATCGATGCCGCGCAGCGCACGGTGGCGACCGAGGACGGCGGCGAGCTCGCCTACGACCGGGTCAGCTTCAACCTCGGCAGCGTGGTGGCACCCGGCGGCATCCACCTCGATCCCGACGTCGCGGCCGTCAAGCCCTTCGACCGGCTGTCGGCGTTCGCGCGCCGCCTGGACGCACTCGATGCGGCGGCCACCCCCCAGCATCCGGTACGCATCAGCATCGTCGGCGGGGGACCCAGCGGGCTGGAGCTGGCCGGACACCTGTCCGCACGCCTGCGCACCCGGGGGCTGATCCAGCTGCTCGAACGCGACGAGCGGCCGGGCGCCGGGCTGCCGGTGGGCGCCCGGCGCCGTGCGGTCCGACGTCTGGTGGAGCGCAACGTCGAGATCCGGGTCCGCAGCCGCGTCGAGCAGGTCGAAGCCGACCATCTGGTCGTCAACGGTCACCGGCAGGACCATGATCTCGCGGTGATCGCCACGGGGCTCAGCGCCCCGCCCACGGTGGTCACCGCCGGCCTCGGCGACGCCCGGGGTATCCCGGTGCGCGCCACCCTGCAGCACGTCGACCACGACGAGGTGTACGCGGTCGGCGACGCGGCCTACTTCACCCCCGGCCCGCTGCCCCGGCTGGGCGTGTACGGCGTGCGGCAGGGCCCGGTGCTGGTCGCCAGCCTGCTCGCGGCCCGGTCGGGAGCGCCCCTGCCACGCTTCGAGCCGCAGCGTGAGGCGCTGCGTATCGTCGACCTCGGAGCCGGACGTGCGCTGGCCGCACGGGGCCGGTGGTGGGCCGAGGGCCGGGGTCCGCTGCTGCTCAAGCGCCGCATCGACGAGCGCTGGCTGGCGCGCTACCGCTGACCCGGCTCAGGTCCAGGCAAGCCCGGATCGGCGCGCCCAGTAGGCCTCGGGCGGCTCGGCCAGCACGGCCAGCTGCGCGGCCTCGTCCGGCGCCACCTCGACGTCGAGGGCCACGAGGTTGCTGGTGAGCTGCGCGGTGGTGGCGGCACCGGACAGCACCACGCAGACGGCCGGGTGCGCCAGCGCGGCCGCCAACGCCACCGCGTCGACCCCGACCCCCCGCTCGTCGGCCGTGGCCCGCAGCGCGGCGGGTAGGGCCGCCCGGTCGGTGAGCCGCCCGTTGGCCAGCGCCTCCTTGACGATCACGCCCCAGCCGGCGTCAGCCGCGGCGAGCAGGGCCGGCCCCACCGAGGGCTCGAGCAGGTTGTAGGTCGCCTGCACCGCCGCGAACGGCGCCGCCCCTGCCGTGGTCAGCTCCAGCGCCCGACGCAACGTCGCCGCCTGTCCCGGTCCCGACAGCGACAGCCCGATGACCACGCCCTGGTCGCGCAGCGCGAACAGCGCGCGCAGCACGGCTGGGTCGTCGAGCACCCCGCTGTCCAGGGTCGCCGAATGGATCTGGTAGAGGTCGAGCCGGTCGCCGAGGTGGTGGCGAGTCTCGCTCAACTGGCGCTCGAAGGTCGGCAGCGTGTGGTCCTTGACCTCGTGCTGCTCGGCGTCGACCTGCCAGTCGGCGGTGTAGGTGTAGCCCCACTTCGAGCCGACCGTCACCGCAC
>SKJO01000030.1 GCA_007121975.1 Nitriliruptoraceae bacterium
CCGGACAAGCGTGGCTGTCCGCGGCGCACCGACGCTGCGCAAGCGATGCGCCGAACACTGATCCGACACCGCTAGCCGGAGGCGGTGTGCCGTCGTCCCTGGATAGTTGCACCGAGGGGCCAACCCCCTACTATCATAGGCGTGCACCGATGATAGTAGGGAGGTCGTCGTGCTGATCCAGAGACCGTTCGAAGCGCTGATGCCCACCCTAGACGGGGACGTGCTGCTCGTCTTGGCACGGGCGGATGCGGCGTTCACCGGCGGAGACCTCGCTCGACTGCTGCCGCATGCCTCGCCCGACGGAGTGCGCAAGGCAGCCCAGCGCCTCGTAGCGCACGGGGTGGTCTCGGTGGAGCAGGTGGGGCAGGCCTACCGGTACAGCCTGAACCGGCGCCACCTGTTGGCCGGCGCGGTGGTCGCGATCGCTCACGCGGCCGATGCCCTGCGGGAGAGCGTTCACGACCATGTGCAAGGTTGGTCGCGTCCACCCGAGCTGGTGCTGTTGTTCGGCTCGGCGGCCCGGGGCGACATGCGCGTCGACAGCGACATCGACCTGCTGGTGGTGTCTGAGCCGTACTCCGAGGTCGATGAGGACGCTGGCGAACTGGCGGATGCGGTGACCGGCTGGACCGGCAACGACGCCCGCATCGTGCGCATGAGCCCCGAGGAACTGCGGGACGCGTTCGCCGCTCGCGACAGCTTCGTCGACGAACTCCTCACCGATGGGCAGGTGCTGTGGGGACCGGATCGCTACCTGCAGCGGCTGCGTCGGCAGGTTGCTTCGTGAGCCGGACCAGGAAGTGCACCAGCGAGGTGTCGAGAGGTCGGCTCGCCAAGGCGGTTGAGTTCCTCGCCAGCGCCGAACTGCTCGCCGACGACCCGTCGAGCAGGAACGCTGCTGCGTCGCTGTTCGTCGAGGCGGGTCACCCCAAGCGCACATCTCAGCCGAGCTCAACTCCCGTCGCACTCTCCATCCACTGAACATCTGGGTTGCGGCGAGCACGGTCGCTCTCACGGTCCCCCCGAACGGCGGAGGACCCGGCCGCCGGGGCCGGGTCCTCACCACACGGCATTTCGCGAACCGTTGAGGGGCCTAATCGCCAGGACCCCTGCGAGCGGGTGAGGGGAATCGAACCCCCGTTCCGAGCTTGGGAAGCTCGTGTTCTACCATTGAACTACACCCGCGGGCAGCCGGAAGGTACTCGCTGCCTGCCGCGGGGCGCAATGTTGCGGTGGCCGGCTAGCGTGGGCACCGCGTGCAGCGAACCCCGTGAGGTCGTGGTGATCCTCTCCGATCGAAGCATCCGGGCCGCGATCGCCAGCGGTCGCATCGGCATCGACCCGCTCGAGGCCGGGGCGGTCCAGCCCTCCAGCGTCGACGTGCGGCTGTCGCCGGTCTTCCGGGTGTTCGCCAACCACCGCCACCCCTACATCGACGTACGCCAGGAGCAGCCCGACCTGACCGAGCTCGTCGAGGTGCCGGGTGACGAACCCTTCGTGCTCCACCCGGGCGAGTTCGTGCTCGGCGCCACCTACGAGCGGATCACGCTCGCCGACGACGTCGTGGCGCGCCTCGAGGGCAAGAGCTCGCTGGCCCGCCTGGGGTTGGTCATCCACTCCACGGCCGGGTTCGTCGACGCCGGCTTCGACGGGGACGTGACCCTCGAGCTGTCCAACGTCGCCACCCTGCCGATCCTGCTCTACCCGCGCATGCGCATCGCCCAGTTCGCCTTCTTCGAGCTCGATCAGCCGGCCGAGTTCCCCTACGGCACGAAGGCGACCGGTTCGAAGTACCAGGGGCAGTCGGGACCGACGGCCTCGAGGTATCACCTCAACCTGGTTCGGCCCCCGGAGTCCTGAGCACTCGGGCGCTCACCAGGATCCGCCACCGCCACCGCCGCCACCGGATCCGCCGCCACCTCCGCCTCCACCGCTGCTCGAGGACGGATCGGTCGTCGTGGCGCTGTGGGTGCTCTTGACGGTGTCGAAGCTCGTCGAGTTCGTGTACCAGTACGCCCCACCGGCGGCGGCCCCGGCTCCGGCGGCCACCGCCAGCTGCTGCAGCACCCCTCCGAACCGGTCGAACCAGGAGTCGGCCAGTCCCAGTGCGATGGCGTAGGGCAGCAGGCTCAGGGCCGGGTGGTGGTGGCTGATGCCGGGCTGGCCCGAGGCCCACTCGAGCTGCTCGCCCTCCACCGTGCTGATGAACTCCCGGAAGGCGCGGGCCTGGGCGACCGCGTCACGGCCCTCGGAGTTCAGCGGCAGCTTGTGGTGGCGCCAGGGCGCATGGGCGACGAGGTAGGCGGCCACGATCAGCACGAACACGCCGACGACGGCCCCGAAGCTCAGCGCGGTGAGCGCAGTGATCGACAGGCCGACGATCAGGGCGAACAGCGCGAAGCCGACGGCGAGCAGGAACTTGAACCCGCCGTTGCGTAGGAGTCGTCCTCCGCTGTGCTCGAAGCCATGGTCGGTGAAGACGTTCTTGGCGCGCTCGGTCAACGTCCTGGTTGCCGCGGTGACCCGTGCGCTCACCGTCGGGTCGTAGGTGTTCTCGAACCGGGTCGGCTGGGCGCCGGGCACCAGCGTGGCCACGAACCGCTGATCCTCGGGGTCGATCGCGTTGCCTGGCGGTGGCGGGAACACGACCAGGGACTGCCCCTGGTGCTCGGTGCGGCTGACCAGCGCCCCCCGCTGATCGAGGTCGACGAGGTTGGACAGGAACAGTTCGTTGGTGGAGCTACGCAGCAGCAGTCCGGACACCTCGGCGGGACGGAACCCGAACGGCGGTGCCGGTAGGGCGGTGGGGTGCACCCGGTCGTGCAGGGCCGGGTTGGTGACCCGGTCGCGGTAGACCACCCGGGCCTTGACCACGCTCCAGGCGACCAACGGCAGCATCAGCAGCAGCCCGACGATCAGGGCCGCCTCCGGGCGGGAGATGTCCAGGGGCCCGAAGCGCGGGCCGTCGAGCAGGGGGGTGGCGTCGTACATCGGCAGCGCGGTGGTGAACGCATCCGCGGGGGTGGTGAAGGCGATCGTGGCGGACTCGCCGTCGCTGAAGGCGCCGAACTGCGCGCGCAGCACCTCGCCGTCGACGGTGGGGGTGGTCGCGCACGGCGAGGTGGTGCCCAGCCGGCCCTCGACGCACTCCACGCTGCTGATCGGTCCCGGCGCGCGCACCGTGAAGCTCGTCGAGGCGATCGAGGTCGGCCAGGCGAACCCGGGCACGTCGATACGGGTCTCGACCAGGTCCGGTTCGCTGGCCCGCACATGCGACCAGGTGGGTGCCTCGTACAGCATCCGGTAGCGGTACCGGCCGGGGCTCAGCCAGGTGTTGGCCTCGCCGATGCGGATGCGGAAGTCGCCGTTCTCCGCCCGCTCGGTGACGAAGTTCCAGGGTTGGCCACCGTCCCCCTGATCGACGCCGATCACGGTGTAGGAGCCGGCGGAGAAGCGCCGCTCCTCGGGCAGGTCGCGGAAGATGCCCCGCCGCGACTCCGAGAAGATCACGTCGATGACCTCGAGCACCGTGGTGGTGCCGTCCGCGTCGATGAGGACCTCACGCTCGAAGTCGTCGATCTCGAACGCGGTGTCCCGGGCGGAGACGTCGTCGATGGCGCCGACGACCATGCTGCCGACGAGGGCGGTACCGATCGCGAGCGTCGTGACGACGACGCGCCAGCCGATGCGCATGGGTCAGCCTCCCAGATCGACGATCGGAGCGGCGCGGGCGCGCTCGTGCTCCAGGGCGAACAGGTGCTCCCGGGGGAAGCCGAACGGCCCCGCGATCAGCTTGCCGGGGAGGGTGTCGATCAACTCGCGGTAGCGGGCGACGCGGTCGTTGGCGAAGCCCCGGGCGAAGGCGATGCGATCCTCGGTGCCCCGCAGCTCGGTGGCCAGGTGCGCGAAGCGCTCGTCGGCCCGCAGCTGCGGGTAGGACTCGGCGACCATCAGCAGCCGGCCGAGCGCTGCGCCCAGCGCGTCCTCCGCGCCTTCGCGGGCGACCGGATCGCTGATCGACAACGCCTGCGAGCGGGCCCGGACCACCTCGTCGAGCACCGTGCGCTCGTGGCCGGCGTAGCCCTGCACGGTGGCGACCAGGTTGGGGATCAGGTCGTGGCGGCGCTGGAGTTGCGCATCGACCTGCGCCCAGGCCTGGCGGACCTTGACCTTGGCCCGGATCAGACGGTTGTACAGCGCGATGAGCGCGATCAGGAACAGTCCCAGCACCGACAGGGCGATGATCACGCAGCCCTCCGGGTCAGGGGAACAAGTCGACGACTCGAGCCTAACCCCGTGCCCGGCTCAGCGCCCGTTGTCGCCCTCGACCTGCTGCTCACGCTCGTGGTCGCGGTTGGTGCGCACGATGTAGGTGGCCACCGCCAGCACGGTGCCGGCGAGCAGCACCCCGATCACCCCGATGCGCTGCACGGCACCGTCGAGTAGCTGCCGCGACTGTGAGGTCGGGTCGGCGAGCACCAGCGCGACGAACGCCGCCACCAGCGTCACCAGCACCGCACCGATGACGCGCTGCCAGATGGCGTTGAGCCCGGCCCGCTCCCGCAGGATGCGCCCGGCCTTGAAGATCCGCCCGACGCGGATGATGCGCAGCGCCCCGACCACCCGCATCAGGCGCAGCAGCTGCACGGGACCGACGGCGAAGATCACCGCGGGGATCATCACGACCGCGAGGGCGACCAGCCACAGGTTGCGTCGGACCCAGGTGAGCCGCTGGTCGGAGACGGCGAACAGCACGACCGTCTCGGCGATGAGCACGCCCCCGGAGATGGTGTTGAGGGTGCTGCCGGCGCTCTGGTAGGGCTCGTCCATCAGGGTCAGGAACACCGCCGGCACCGAGGCCAGCGCCGCGATCAGCACCGGGATCGCCAGGCGCTCGGCGAGACGATCCGCTCGGTCGACCGGTTCGTCGAGAGCTGCGAGAGGCTCGGCGCAGGGATCCTCGACGGCGCTCCCGGGATCCGGGTGCTGCTCGGGGTTCCGGTCGGTCATGAGCGCTCGCGCTCGTCGAGGTCTGCGGGATCGAGGACGGATGGCGAGGCAGCCGGACGCACCTCGAGTTCGACGGTGTCGTGGCCGCGACCCAGCCGGCGCCGCACCGCGCCGAAGGCCTGGAACGCCCGCCACTGCCAGCCATAGGTGCGGGCCAGTGCCCGGCGTGCCGACGCGGCCGGCTCGGCGTCCTGCTCGCCGTCGAGCAGGCGTGCCCGGGCGGCGACCTCGGGACCGTGGACCCGGCCGCGCACGTCGCAGGGCGCAACCGTGCAGGCCGGCTTGGCCCGAAGCCGCCTGGCCTTGCCCGACGCCGCCTCGGTGTGGACCACCACCCGCGGCCCGTCGAGCAGGGCGAACCAGACCGGGGTCGCGACGGCCTCACCGGAGCGCCGGTAGGTCGTCAGCGACAGGTAGCGCTCCCCGGCGAGGACCTCGAACCCGGGGTCGGCGTCAGAGGGCGGGGGAGTCACGGTCGCGACGGGATCAATGGGCGTCCTCGGCCGTCTCGGCCGCGACCACGGGCAGCTTGCGGCCCGCGGCGAGCACCTCGGCGATGTCCATGACCTGGACCTGGCCCTCGGCGATGGTGCCGTCGCCCATCCGCGTACCCACGCCGTCCTCGAGCATGGTCACGCAGAAGGGGCAGCCGGTGGCCACGATGTCGGCGCCGGTCGCGATCGCCTCGTCGACCCGGTCGTTGTTGACCCGGGTGCCGATGTCCTCCTCCATCCACATGCGGGCACCGCCGGCGCCGCAGCAGAAGCCGGTGGAACGGGTGCGAGCCATCTCCTCGGCCTCGACGCCGGGCACGGCGCTGATCACCGCACGCGGGTCGTCGTAGACCTCGTTGTGGCGGCCGAGGTAGCACGGGTCGTGGTAGGTCACCTTCTGCGCGAGCGCGTTGGTGGCGACCAGCCGGCCCTGGTCGATCAGCGTGGAGAGCAGCTCGGCGTGGTGCACCACCTCGAAGTGGCCGTCGAAGTCGGGGTACTCGTTCTTCAGCGCGTTGAAGCAGTGTGCGCAGCGGGTGATGA
>SKJO01000242.1 GCA_007121975.1 Nitriliruptoraceae bacterium
GGCGGCGGGGTCGCGGCCGGCCCCGCCCGACAGGCTACGGTCCCCGGCCCGCACCGTGCCCCGAGGGGAGCCGTGAGCGACCACGTCCGCACCGACCACGCCCTGACCGCCGAGCAGGCCGCCGAGCTCGGACGGCTCGTCGACGTCCACCCCGAGGCCCGCGAGCTCGGTGAGCGCTTCGCCGCCGCCGGCCACGAGCTGCACCTGGTCGGCGGCACGGTGCGTGACACGCTGCTCGCCAGCGGGGATCCCGACGCGCTCGCGGAGGTCGTCGACCTCGACTTCGCGACCTCGGCACCCCCGGAGCAGACCGCCGAGCTGGTCCGACCGTGGGCGAGCGCGGTGTGGCTGACCGGGATCGCCTACGGCACCGTTTCCTGTCAGCGCGAGCAGGCCGACCGGCCGGTGCGCACGATCGAGATCACCACCTACCGCGCGGAGGCCTACCGGCCCGGCTCGCGCCACCCCGAGGTCGCGTTCGGGACCTCGATCGAGGACGACCTCTCACGCCGTGACCTGACCGTCAACGCGATGGCGGTGCGGGTGCCCGAGTTCCGCTTCGTCGATCCGTTCGGCGGGCTCGGCGACCTGCACCGACGGTGGCTTCGCACGCCGGTGGACCCGAAGGTCTCGTTCCGTGACGACCCGCTGCGGATGCTGCGCCTGGCCCGTTTCTGTGCGGTGCTGGACGCCGAGGTGGAACCGGCCACCCGGCAGGCCGCGGTCGAGCTCGCCGCGCAGCTCGAGCACGTGTCGGCCGAGCGGATCCGCGACGAGCTGGTGCGCCTGATCGCCGCCCCCCGTCCCCGCCGCGGTCTCGAGCTGCTGCTCGACACCGGCCTGATGCTCCGGGTGCTGCCCGAGGTCGCCGCGCTGCGCGACTGCCGGGACCCCGTGCACCGCCACAAGGACGTCGAGGCGCACACCCTTGCGGTGGTCGACAACACGCTGCCGCTGGAGACCGACGGACCCGACGTGGTCCTGCGCCTGGCGGCCCTGCTGCACGACGTCGGCAAGCCCGACACCAAGCAGGTGCACCGTGACGGCACCGTCAGCTTCCACCACCACGACGTGGTCGGGGCGCGGATGACCCGGCACCGGATGCGCGAGCTGCGCTTCGACAAGGAGACCACCAAGGCGGTCAGCGAGCTGGTCCGGCTGCATCTGCGGCTGCACACCTACCAGCAGGGCTGGACCGACGCGGCCGTGCGCCGCTACGTGCGGGACGCCGGCGAGCAGCTCGAGCGGCTCAACGCCCTGACCCGCGCGGATGTCACGACCGGCAACCCGCGGCGCGCGGCGCGCATCCAGCGCCGGGTCGACGAGCTCGAGGAGCGCATCGACGAGCTGCGGGAGCGCGAGGAGCTCGACGCGCTGCGCCCGCCCATCGACGGCAACCGGATCATGGCCCACCTCGGCATCCCGCCCGGACGCGACGTCGGCGCCGCCTGGCAGCATCTGCTCGAGCTGCGCATCGAACACGGCGAGCTGAGCGAGCAGGAAGCCCTCGACGCGCTCGACGCGTGGTGGGCGGCGCGGTGAGGCCGAGCTGGCGGGACCACGCGGATCGGCCGGCGCCCGACACCCCGCCCGTGCCCGGCCCCGACGCCCCCGCGTTCTACGGGCCGATCGGGGCGTTCCAGGGCGCCGCCTACGCCCGCAACGCCTTCGCGCAGGGCACGCAGGCAGAGCTCGCGGCGCTCGCGGAGCTGGTACCGCTGTCGGCGGGGACCCGGCTGCTGGACGTCGGCTGCGGCGACGCACGGCACGTGCGCGCACTGGCCTCCCGCGGCGTGGTGGGCACCGGCGTGGACGTGTCCCCGGCGCTGCTCGACGCCGGGCGCGATCGGGCTCGGGACGAGGACGTCGAGGTGGCGCTGCTGCTCGGCGATGCCCGTGACCTGCCGGCGGTGCTCGGCGCGCAGCTCGGGACCTTCGACGTCGCCTGGTCGCTGTGCCAGGGGGCGCTGGGGACCTCGCCGGTGTCGGATCCGGCGGTCGTGGCCGGGATGGCGGCGGCAGTCCGGCCGGGCGGCGTCGTGGTGCTCACGGTGTTCCACGCCCTGTTCGCCGCCCGGCACCTGGTGCCCGGCGACGCCTTCGACCCGGTCCAGCTCGTGCACCACCAGCGCGGCGAGGTGCGGGGCCCGGACCATGCGCGCCGGCACTTCGAGGTGTGGACGGCGAGCTACACGGTGCGCGAGGCGGTAGCGCTGGCCACCAACGCCGGGCTCGAGGTCA
Organism: Nitriliruptoraceae bacterium; assembly: GCA_007121975.1. GTDB lineage: Bacteria > Actinomycetota > Nitriliruptoria > Nitriliruptorales > Nitriliruptoraceae > SKJO01. The sequence continues at coordinate 2,242 of SKJO01000242.1, forward strand.
CCGAGGTCCGCGGGGTCGAGCCCGGCGCCTACGCCCGGCGGGGGTCGGGCGAGGTCGCGCTCGACGACCCCGAGCTGCTGATCGTCGCCCGCCGGCCCGGCTGAGCCAGCCGGGTACGCACGTCGGGCCAGCGCCGCAGCGCCACCCGGCGCACCGCCTGACGTGGCAGCACCCCCCACGCGCGGCTGTCGGTCGACGCCGCGGGGTTGTCGCCGTGGACCTCGACGCCCGCGCGCCCCGACCCGTCGCGACCGATCGCGGTCAGGCGCTTGACGACCCGGTGGGCGGGGTCGGCGGGGTCGGTCACGATCACCACCAGCCCGGGGCGCAGCCGCCATCCCGCGGCGGGCACGGTCAGCAGCAGGTCCCCGGGCCACAGCGCCGGCAGCATCGAGGTGCCCCGCACCCGGATCACGGAGCGGTTGACCGCCACGGCGATCAGCTCGGCGACCACCAGGCCGACCAGCAGCCGTCGCCAGCGTTGTTGCAATGCGTTCGCAGTCATGGCACCCTCCTCCCATCGAACGACGGCCGTCCGGACCGGACGGCGACTCGACGTTGTCCCGGGTCGCACTACCCTGCACCGGCACCCGACGACGAGGAGCCACGGTATGAGGATCGCCACCGTCCTGCGCGCGCTCAACCCCCTGCGCGAGCTGGCCGCCGCCGACGCCCACTGCGACCTGATGTGCGGCGTGTACAACCCGGCGCAGGCCCGCATCGAGGCCGAGTCGGTGCTCGAGGTCGCCAAGAAGTACCACGACTCCGACGACGAGACCTTCCGGCAGCGCTGCGTGTTCATCAAGGAGGAGCGCGCAGAGCTCGTCAAGCACCACCTGTCGGTGCTGTGGACCGACTACTTCAAGCCGCCGCACCTCGAGCAGTACCCCGACCTGCACGAGAAGTTCTGGCTCGCCATCAAGGCCGCCGGTGACGCCAAGAAGACCATGGACCCCGCGGCCGGCGAGGACCTGCTGGCCAAGATCGACGACATCGCGGCGATCTTCTGGGCCACCAAGGGCGGCAAGCCCGCCTGGATGACCGACTAGATGCTCGACCCGCCCGCTCCGATGCGGCGGCGACGGTGCCGGCACCGCGAACATCGGCCCTCGACCGCAGCCTCGGAGCGGGGCGGCGTTGCCACCGTGCGGCCACACGGGCAGCGGAAGCGGATCCAGTCGCGGTCCATCGCGGCTCCTGTCCTCGCACCACCGGACGTCGGGGCCCGGCGGCCGCATCCTGCCGCCCCGCGATGACGACGAGGTGCCCGCCATGTTGCCAGCCGGTGACGACGACGCGCAGCCGGCCTCCGGGTCGCGTCCGGCTCGTCGTGCCCACCCCTTCGGGCGCGTCAACAACGCCCTGGTGCACGTCGGAGCGACCCTGGCGCTGGCCAACGGCCTGGTGATCGGCATCCGCTTCGGGCTGGTGGAGTTCTTCTTCTTCCCCGAGGACCTCGGGCCCAACGCCGGTGCGGTGCTCGGCCAGCGGGTGGTGTCCTCGGGGCTGATCCTGTGGCTGGGCTGGCGGGCGCTGATGGGCTGGCGCGCGCGGCTGACCAGCGTCACCGGCCGCCTGCTGATCGCGGGGCTGGTGATGATGCCGCTCGGCCCGTTCTCGGTCGGGACCGATGGCGTCGCGCTGTCCTCGGCGGGGCTGCTGCTCGCGATCGCGGCGGTGAGCTCGCGTTCGGCCGTGCTCGCCGCCGAGCAGGTCGAGCGCACCCCACCTCACCGCCGCGGCGACTGATCGCCACCCACCTCGAGTCCGAGGTGGTGGGCTTCGAAGGCGAGCACGTCGGCCCGCTCGTCGAGCAGCTTGGCGACCGGCTTGCCCGCCCCGTGCCCCGCCGAGGTGTCGACCCGCAGCAGGATCGGCGCCGGCCCGGCCTGCGCATGCTGCAGCGCGGCGGCGAACTTCAGGGAGTGCATCGGCACCACGCGGTCGTCGGTGTCGCCGGTGGTGATCAGCGTCGGCGGGTAGGCCGTCCCGGGCCGTAGGCGGTGGTAGGGGCTGTAGCGCAGCAGCACCTCGAGGTCGTCTGCGTCGTCCGGGTCGCCGTAGTCCGAGCTCCACGCCCACCCGATCGTGAAGCGGTGGAAGCGCGTGAGATCGAGCACCCCGACCTCCGGCACGGCACAGCCCACCGCCTCCGGGGCGCGGGTCAGGCACGCGCCGACCAGCAGCCCACCGTTGGAGCGCCCTTCGACGCCGAGGTGGCGCGGGGCCGTCCACACGGCCGCGGGATCCCCGTCGCCGCGCAGCACCTCGGCGTGGACCTCGTCGCGGCGCTGGCCGGTCAGCCACGCCGCGCAGGCCAGTGCGTCGTCGAACACGTGCTCCTTGCGTGCGAGCCGCCCGTCGTCGTGCCAGGCGCGGCCGTACTCGCCGCCGCCGCGCAGGCAGGCGACCGCGAGCAGGCCTCCGGCGTCCACCCACACGTCCCAGGCGGGTCGGTAGGCGGGGGTGACCGCAAGGTCGAAGCCGCCGTAGCCCCACAGCACGGTCGGGACCCGACCATCGGGCACGACCTCGGCCCGGTGGATCAGGAACAGGGGGACCGCGACCCCGTCGTGGTGGACCAGGACCTGCTCGACCACCACCTGCCCGGCCGCGAGCCCCGGCGGGGTGAGCACCGAGGTCTGCGCCCGCTCGAGGTCGTGGCCGAGCACCGCGACCGAGGACGTGAAGCTCTCGACGGTCAGATGCACCGACCGTGCCCGCCGTCCACCGGTGACGCTGGGCACGGTCACCGCCCCGGGCAGGTCGAGGTCGTGGCGGTGGGTGCCGCTGCGCGCGTCGTGGACCGCCAGCCGGGCGGTCGCGTGGTGCAGACGGCGGCACACCAGCCAGGCCGGATCTTCCCGGCCCGCCCCGCCGACCAGCGTGACCCGCTCGAGCCGGTCGGGCTCCTCGGCCACCACCTCACGCAGCGCCGGGGCGATGGGCGCGTCGAGGTCGCTGAGGTCCACGGCCACGACGCGTCCGAGCGGGGCGTCGCGGTCGGTGACCAGCAGCAACTCGTCGTCGAGCACCCCGAGCACGGTGTAGCGCGCATCCCCGGCGTCCAGCAGCGGTCGGAAGGCCCCGATCTGCCCGTCGCGCAGCGGCGCGACGTGGATCCGGTTGGTGGGATGGGTGCCGTGCCACACCTCGAGCAGCACGAAGCGGCCGTCGTGGCTGACACGCGGCGCGAAGCCCCACTCGGGGCGATCCGCCCGGGCATGCACCACCGGGTCGGTGGCCGGGTCGGTGCCCAGCCGGTGCAGGCGCAGCTGCTGACCGCGGGCCAGGGCGGCGTGGGCCTGACCGGGCGGCGGGGGCGGGTAGCCGCCATAGAGGTAGCCCGATCCGTCCGGGAGCCACGCAGCGCCCGAGAACCGTGCCCAGCGGACGGGCTCGTCGTGCACCCGGCCGCTGGCGGTGTCCACCACATCCCACACCAGCCAGTCCGAGCCGGCATCCGAGCGGGCGAAGGCGGTGCGCTCCCCGTCCTCGCTGACCGCCAGCGCGGACAGGGACGCGGTGCCCTCGGCGCTCCAGGTGTTGGGGTCGAGCAGGACCCGGAAGCGCGAATCGTCCGGCAGCCCGTCGCCCTCGGCCGGCGCGCACCACAGCACGTCCTGGTCCTGCAGGCCGTCGTTGCGCACCTGCAACCACCAGCCGCCGCGCCGCCACGGTGCCCCCCGCCGCGGATGGTCGGTCCGCGCCGCGAGCCGCTCGCGCAGGGCGTCGCGGCCGGGTAGCGCGGCCAGTACCGCTCCCGACGCCGCGTTCTGCCCGGCGATGAACGCGGCGACA
>SKJO01000295.1 GCA_007121975.1 Nitriliruptoraceae bacterium
CGCCAGCCGCTCGACCGGCCCGGCGGGTGCCGGCAGCGGGGTGGGCAGGGGGGCGGCCACCGGCACCTCCTCCTGAAACGAATAGGTGTTCGGGTATCTCGGTATTCCCGAGCATGCCACGTGCCTGCGACATGCGCAACCCCCACCTCACGACGACTGTGGAAGGGGGCGGGAAAGCGCCAGCGGGGAACAGCCTCCGCCCCACTCCCAACCAGCCCGGCCCCGTCCGAGCTGCCCCGCGCCGGAGCTATCCCAGCCCGACGAGCGCGGCGACGGCGGCCGCGAGCGCGAAGAACGGAGCGCAGCTGACCAGCAGGAGATCACGCCGCCACAACGCGGCCATCCGCTGGGTCTGCTCCTCGAGCGCTTCGTCGAGGCGGCGGTCGAGGTACTCCTCGGACACGGTGCGGTCGAGCCGGTCGACGACCTCGGCCGCCTCGCCCACGCCGACCTCCTCCGATAGGTGGCCCTCGAGCGCACGGAGTGCGCGTCTGCCTTCGCTCATGATCGCCTCGGCCCTCCTGCCGGTCAATGCCCGTCCCGACCGCCCGGGACCGTCGACGCGCCCGACTTCGGCCCTCCCGCCTGTCCACAGGGCGCGGGCGCCCCTCCGTACCGCCCACCACGCTCGCCCCGGGCAGCGCGACGAGCCGGGGGTTCGCACCGTCCGCCCCGCCTGCTGCGAGCACGACACCGCCCCGAAGTAGCCTTCGCCCGGCGTTTCGAGACGGCGAGGTGGTGTGGAGGTCGAGGCCCTGGCGGTCGGCGCCGTGCTGGTGGCCGCCATCGTCGCGCTCGCGCGTGAGTGGGCGCCGCCGCCGGCGATCATGCTGGGCGCGGTGGTCGCGCTCACCCTCGGCGGGGTGCTCGCCCCGGAGCAGGCCTTCTCGGGGTTGTCGAACCCGGCGACGCTGACGATCGCGGGCCTGTTCGTGGTCGCCCGGGCGGTGCGCGACCATGCCCGGGTCGACCTGGTGGTCGAGCGCGTCCTCGGCGGCGGCCGAGGGGAGGGACCCCCGTCGACCCGCGGCGCGCTGCTGCGGATGCCGGTGCCGGTCATGGCCCTGTCCGGGGTGATCAACAACATCCCGCTGGTGGCCACCTTGGCCCCGGTGGTGCGCGGCTGGGCGGAGCGTCACGGGGTGGCGACCACCTACCTGCTGATGCCGTTGTCCTTCGCCGCGATCCTCGGGGGCCTGCTGACCACGATCGGCACGGCCACCAACCTGGTGGTCAGCGGCATCCTCGAGTCCCAGGGCCTGCCCGGGTTCGGCTTCTTCGAGGTGACCTGGGTGGGCCTGCCGCTGGCCCTGGTCGCGCTGGTGGTGATGGTGGCGCTGGCACCGAAGGTGCTGCCCGACCGCCGCTCGCCCCACGAGCGGCTGTCCACCGACGAGCGCGACTTCGCCGTGCGCCTGCAGGTCGCTGCTGACGGTCCGATCGACCACCAGACGGTGGAGCAGGCCGGGCTGCGGGACCTGCGCACCACCTACCTCGTGGGGCTGGTGCGCGACGGCCACGAGACCGCGCCGGTGCCGCCGGAGACCCTGCTGCTGGCCGGGGACGTGCTCACCTTCGTGGGGCGCGTCGACGACGTTCGCGACCTGCTGGCCCACCCCGGGCTCGTCGAGGCGGAGCACCCCCAGACCAAGGCGCTCGACGGGGACGGCCACGAGCACTTCGAATGCGTGCTGGGGTCCTCCTCGCGGCTGGTGGGCCGCACCCTGAAGGAGGTGTCGTTCCGGGGCCACTACGGCGGTGCGGTGGTGGCCATCCACCGGGCGGGCGAGGCCATCGACGCCAAGCTCGGCACGGTGCAACTGCAGTCGGGCGACGCGCTGTTGGTGCTGGCCGACGAGCAGTTCGACGAGCGCTGGCAGGGCACCCAGGACTTCGCGGTGGTGGTGCCCCACCACGACCGCCACACCCAGCGCAGCCCCCGCGAGCTGTTCGTGGTGCTCACCGTGCTGGGGATGGTGGGGCTGTCGGCCAGCGGGCTGGTGCCGATCGTCACCTCGGTGCTCGCGGCGGTCGCGCTGCTGGTGGGCACCCGCACGATCCGCTTCCGTCGGGCGTTGGATGCGCTCAACCTCGACGTGCTGCTGATCGTGGCGGCCGCGATCGGGCTGGGGCTGGCGATGCAGACCTCGGGGCTGGCCGGCCTGGTCGCCGACGGCGTCGAGGCGACCGCGGCCCGGGGCGGGCTGGTGCTCACCCTGGCGCTGGTCGTGCTGGGCACGCTCGTGCTCACCGAGCTGGTCACCAACGTGGCGGCGGCCGGGATCATGGTGCCGGTGGCGCTGGAGGCCGCCACCCGCGTGGACGCCGACCCGACCGGGTTCGCGGTGGCGGTGGCGATCGCCGCCTCGGCGTCGTTTCTGACCCCGATCGGCTACCAGACCAACACGATCGTGTACGGGCTGGGTGGCTACCGGTTCGGTGACTACTGGCGGCTGGGGCTGCCGCTGACCGCCAGCGTGGTCGCGGTCACGCTGCTGGTGGTGCCGGCCGTGTGGGGCTGACGTGCCGTGCCGGCCCCGTTGCCTCGACGAGGCGGCGCGGCGGTCAGTCACCGTAGGGCTCGGCAGTCGAGTGTGATGGATGGCGCCAACTGGCTGTCACAGGGTGCGACATAGTGGTCGGTTATGGGGCACGACCTCAGCAAGGGACAGGCCGCCGACGGTGGGCACGTCACCCGTGCCGTCGAGGTGACCCTCGATCCCTCGCCGTCGCAGGAACGCTGGTTGCGCAGCTACGTCGGGTCGATGCGGGTGGCCTACAACTGGGCGCTCGAGCAGGTGGCGGACAACCTTCACGTCCGCAGGGACGAGCGCGCCCGTGGCGTACCGGAGGGCGAGCTGACGCCCGCCTTGTCCTGGTCCCGGGCATCGCTGACGGCTGCCTGGCGTGAGGTCCGCGACGAGGTGCACCCGTGGCACCGGGACGTGTCCGTCCACGCGTTCCGCACCGGGCTGGACAACGCCGCTCTGGCGCTGAAGAACTTCTCCGAGTCCCGTACTGGGAAGCGACGGGGTGCGAAGGTCGGGTTCCCGCGGTTCAAGAACCGCCACTGCCGGCAGGCGGTCACGTTCGTCGAGTTCGCCGACGGCGTCGACCACCGCCACTGGATCAACCCCGACACCCGCACCCATGTGCGGCTGATGCTGCCCCGTCGGGCCGGCGAGGGCACCTGGGAACGACACCACACCCGCCCGCGCTCGCAGCAGGCGGCGGGCCGGGACCGCCGCAGCGAGGTGGCGTGGCTGCACACCCACCAGCCCGACGTGGTGCGGGAGGTATGGCGGCTGTGCGAGTCTGGCCGCGCGAAGGTGCAGGCGCTGACCATCAAGCATGAGGGCGGCCGGTGGAAGGGCCGTGTTCCGCCTGCGCCTGCTCGACGGCTCGACCCGGCTGCGCAACCCGGGCGAGCCCGTAAAGCATCACGGCGGCACGGTCGGTGTAGACGTCGGCCTGAAGCACCTGGTCACGTTGGACCGGCCGGTGCCGGGGCTGACCGACGAGCACGGCCACGTTCCAAACCCGCGCGTGCTCGACCGACACCTGGCCCGGCTGCGGCGGCTCGACCGGGCCATCGCTCGCTGCGAGAAGGGCTCGAAGAACCGGGCAAGCTGCTGCGCCGCCGTGCGAAGCTGTACGGCAAGATCGTCGCGACCCGCAATCTCTACCTGCACGAGCTGTCCCGCCGGCTGGCCGGCGGGTTCGACGTAATCTGCATCGAGGATCTCAACGTCGCCGGGATGGCCCGACGCAAGGGCCTGCGTAACGGCCGGTCCGTGGCCGAAGCGTCAATGGGTGAGCTGACCCGCCAGCTCGACTACAAGACCACCGACCGGTCCGCGCGTCTGGTGCGGGTCGGCCGGTTCTACCCCAGTTCGCAGACCTGCTCACAGTGCGGGACGAGAACCAAGCTCGCGCTCTGGCAACGCGTCTACGACTGCGACCACTGCGGCCTCACGCTCGACCGGGACGTGAATGCCGCACGCAACATCCGCGCCGAAGGCCAACGCCTGCTGCGCGAGCAACAACTCGACGTCGCCTCGATACGCGGGGAGACGCAAAACGGCGAGCCGAGACTCGGTGAGACCGAACCGGTGCCGCAGGCGCCTGGTGGGCACGGGTCGTCCGAGGCCGCAACCGATCCAGCAGCCACCCCGGAGGTGGCTGCATGAGAGACGGACGCGACCCCGCCACCTCGACCGAGGCGACGGGGTCGGGTTCACAGTCAGGTGTGATTACCACCATCTCATCACACCCAACTGCCGAACTCAGTCGCCGTGGAAGACCTGGACGCCCCACAGGTGGTTCTGGTCGTCGATGACGATGCCGATCCCGATGCGCTGGTAGTCGCCGGCGAGGTTGCTGCGATGGCCGGCGGAGTCGAGCAGGGAACGGTGCGCGCGCTCGACGTCGGCCGGGGCGTTGTGGACGACGTTCTCGGCCATGCGGCAGCAGCCGTGGTGCTCGCGGACCTGCTCCTGCAGGTCCGGGTTGTGCCGCAGGGCGCCCTCGTCGGCCAGGACGCGGGCCCAGTTGCGGGCCACCTCGTCGAGGCCCGGCGAGCGCTCGAAGGCCGGCAGGCCCTGGCTGGCCCGGAAGTCCGCGACCAGCCCGGCGAGGTGCCCTTCGGGGTCGGCGGGCTGCGACGGTGCCGGGTCGGGCTCCGAGGCAGGTTCGGGCTCCGAGGCAGGTTCGGGTTGCGGAGCCGCCTGTGGATCGGGCGCCGGCGGATCCGCCTCGGCCACGCCCGCGGTGTCCGACGACGGCGGGTCGTCCTGCCCGACCGGCTCCCGCACGGCGGGGTCCTCGAGGTCGGGTTCCGGGTCTGGCTCCAGGTCCCGCTCGGGTGCGGGCTCGCGGGCGTGCGCGGCCGCGAAGCCCGATCGGTCGGGTTCCTCGACGGAGGTCTGCGGGGATGGCGTGCGCAGGGGTGCGTCGAGCACCGCGGACTGCGTGGCCGATGCCAGCGGGTCAGCGCCGCGACCCTGGTGCCACGCCGCCGTGGGAATGGCCGCAGCGACCAGCAGTCCCGCCGCGAGTACGGCGAGGCCGGTGCTGCGAGGATGTCCCACCGCGTCCGGTCTCCTGTCCGATCAACGGCGGGACGCTAGCCCGATCTGACCACCTGCTTCCTCCCGGGGTGGCCGTTTGGTCACCGGCCACGCGGCCGGAGCCCGATACGGGGGTGCCGTGGGGTCGATTTCACATGGCGTGGTGCCGCGACGGCGCGCGGTCAGGAGTCAGTGAGTGCACACATCGCACGATCTTGGTGGGGGCTGGCAATTCGTCGGTGACGCGAGGCGAAGCCGGCGTCAGAGTGCGGCCCGCACGTGTCGCCGTGGCGGCGATCCCGGCCTGGTTCGCCAAGCTCAGGGTCGTGCCGCAGATGGTGTTCCTCGTCGACGACACGCTGCGGGCCAACATCGCCCTGGGACGACCCCGAAGCGGTACCTGCGGAGGCCGCCGCCGGCCCCGGCAACGGGCGAGCGCGCCGACCTCGCCGGTCCCGGCCGACCTCGCCGACGCGCCGCGTAGCCTGCTGGACGACGCGCTCGACCGGCAGGAGCAGTGGCTCGTCGCTGCCGTCGACGGCCGCGTGGCCGAGCACCTCGGCGAGCACGAGCGGCGGATCGGGGCGCGCCTCGAAGCGGTGGAGCGCCGCAGCCAGCAGGCTGCCGGCGTCATCGAGCGGGCCGTGGCTCAGCTCGGCGCCCGCCTCGACGCGCTCGAGACCCTCCGCCACGACCTCGATGCCCCTGCCGTTGAATTGGGCGCCCAGCTCGAGACGCTGCGGGCCACCCTCGCCCGGCAGCTGCCCGAGGTCGCCAGCCGGCAGCGGACCACGCTGACCGCGATGGAGACGGTGCTGGCCAGCCTGCGCGAGAGCGTCGCCGGCCCCCTGGCGCGACGAGCTGCCGTTGGCCACCCGCCGCGTCGGCACCGAGCTCGGCCGCGACGTCGACCGGGCCCGCGAGCGGCTCGTCAAGGAGGCCGGGCACGCCACCCGTCGGCTCA
>SKJO01000505.1 GCA_007121975.1 Nitriliruptoraceae bacterium
ACATCCACCGTCACGACGAGGACATCCCCGACGAGATCATCGCCGGGCTCGCCGAGCTCGGCTGCTTCGCCCTGTCGATCCCCGAGGAGCACGGGGGCTTCGCCTCCGGGGGCGAGGACGAGCTGCTCAACATGGTGCTGGTCACCGAGGAGCTGTCCCGGGGGTCGCTGGGCGTGGCGGGATCGCTGATCACCCGCCCGGAGATCATCGGCACCGCCATCCTCAAGGGCGGGACCGACGAGCAGAAGGCGCGCTGGCTGCCGCCGATCGCCGCCGGGGAGAAGATGTGCGGGGTCGCGGTCACCGAGCCCGACTACGGCTCGGACGTGGCCGGGGTCAAGACCGTCGCGCGCCGTGAGGGCGACGAGTGGGTGATCGACGGCGTCAAGACCTGGTGCACCTTCGCGGGCCGGGCCGAGTACCTGCTGGTGCTGGCGCGCACCGACCCCGACCGCTCGCTCGGCCACCGTGGCCTGAGCCTGTTCGTGGTCGAGAAGCCCTCCTTCACCGGCCATGCCTGGCGCGCCGAGCAGGAGGGCGGCGGGGTCATGGACGCCCGGGCGATTCCCACCATCGGCTACCGCGGCATGCACTCCTTCGAGGTCTCCTTCGAGGGCTGGCGGGTCCCGCACAGCGACCTGATCGGTGAGGACGGCGGGCTCGGCAAGGGCTTCTACCTGCAGATGCAGGCGTTCGCCAACGCGCGCCTGCAGACCGCGGCACGGGCCCAGGGCGTGATGCAGGCGGCGCTGGAGGAGGCGGCGTCCTACGCCAAGGAGCGCCAGGTCTTCGGCACCCCGCTGGCCGAGTACGAGCTCAACCGTGCCAAGCTCGCGCGCATGGCCGCGCTGCTCGCCGCCTGCCGGGTGTTCTCCTTCGAGGTGGCGCGGGCGCTGGCGCGCGGCGATGCCGACGCGGCGCTGCAGGCCAGCCAGGACAAGCAGCTCGCGTGCCGGGTCAGCGAGTGGGTCACCCGCGAGGCCCAGCAGCTGCACGGCGGCTACGGCTACGCCGAGGAGTACACGGTGTCGCGGCTGTACGTCGACGCCCGCGTGCTGTCGATCTTCGAGGGGGCCGACGAGGTCCTCGCGCTGCGGGTCATCGCCCGCACCCTGCTGGGCAACGCGCTGGCGGCCGCGAGCAGCTGAGCTCCCCGCGGGGCCGGCGACCCTGGTCGCAGCGACCCTGGCCGACGACTCCCTGGTCGGCTACCGGCCAGGGAAGTCCGGCGCCCGGCGTTCGCGGGCCGCCGCCAGCCCTTCCTGGAGGTCGTCGCTGCCGTAGCTGATCGCCTGGCAGGCCGCCTCGCGGTCCAGCGCGCGCGCCAGCGCCGCCTCGTCGTCGGCGGCCAGAGTCGCCTTGAGCTGGCGCACGGTGACCGGTGCGGCCTGCGCGATCTCGTTGGCGAGCGCCAGCGCACGCTCGAGCACCTGCTCGCCCGGCAGCGCCTCCAGTCCGAGCCCCTGACGGGCGGCGGTCTCCCCGTCGACCAGCCGGCCGGTGTACAGCCACTCGGCGGCGCGCTGGGCGCCGAGTGCCCGGGGCAGCAGCCAGGAACCGCCCATGCCCGGGTGCAGGCCCAGCCGCGCGAAGTTCAGGCCCAGCCGCGCCTCGGCGGCCAGCACCCGCAGATCACAGGCGAGCGCGACGCACAGCCCGGCGCCCACGGCGTGGCCGTTGACCGCGGCGATGGTCGGGACCGGCAGCCGGCGCAGCGCGAGGAAGCGCTCGTAGAACGCGCGCATGGTGTCGGTGGCATCGAAGCCCTCCTCGCGGGTGCGCGCGGCCAACTGCTCGAGCATCGCGAGGTCGCCGCCGGCCGAGAACGCCGGTGGCGCTCCGGTCACCACCACCACCCGCACCGTGTCGTCGGTGGCGAGGGCACCGACGGCATCCGCCAGGGCATCGCCCATCGCCTCGGTCATGGCGTTTCGTCGTTCGGGATCGTCGAGGGTCAGCACGACCACGCCGTGCTCGAGCCGATCGGTGCGCACGCTCACCGGGGAGCCTCCTGGGCGGGGGTGGGGGAGTTGGTGGGCTCGGCCAGCCGCAACGCGGCCGGAGCATCGGCCGGCACCGCCGGATGGCGTGGTGCGACCGGCTCCAGCCGACGGTAGGCCGCGCCGAGCGGCGGACGCAGGTCCGCCTCGCCGCGGTTGGGCCACAGCGCCATCGCGCGCTCGGTCATGGCCGTGATCGTCAGCGACGGGTTGACGCCGAGGTTGGCGGTGATCACCGACCCGTCGCACACGTGCAGCCCCGGGTGGCCGTGGACGCGGTGGTAGGGGTCCACGACTCCGTTGCGCGGGTCGTCGGCCAGCGGGCAGCCGCCGATCAGGTGCGCGGTGGTCGGCACGTCGAGCAGCGCCTCGAACACCGAGCCCAGCGGCTCGCCCCCGAGCACCTCGGCGGCGTGCTCGGCGGCGCGGTTGGCGACCGGGATCCAGGTCGGGTTGGGCCGGCCGTGACCCTGGCGGGTGGTCAGCCGCCGGCCGAACAGTCCCCGGCGGCGCACGACCCGCAGCGAGTTGTCGATCGACTGCATCACCAGCAGGATCACGCTGCGCTCGGACCAGCGCCGGACCGACAGGGTGCGGGCGAAGCGGACCGGATGGCGCACGATGGTGGCCAGGAAGCGCAACCAGCGGGGGATGCGACCCCCGCCGTCGACCATCAGGGTCGCCATCAGGCCCATCAGGTTCGACCCGCGGCCGTAGCGCACCACCTCGATGTGGGTGTTCTCGTCGGGGTGGATCGACGAGGTGATCGCGACCCCCTCGGTGCGCTCGGGGCTGGTGTCGGCGGCGGTGGCGCCCACCAGCGCCTCGGAGTTGGTCCGGGTCAGGGTGCCGAGCGCCGGCGACAGCCGTGGCAGGCGGCCCCGGTCACGCAGCGCGAACAGCAGCTTCTGGGTGCCGAGCGCGCCGGCGGCCAGCACGACCTGCTCCGCGGTGAGCGTGCGCCGGTCGGTGCGCCCCCACGCGCCGGGCCGCTGGTGGGTGAGGCGGTAGCCCCCGCCGGGCAGCACCTCGAGGTCCACGACCTCGCGCTCGGCCAGCACCTGCGCGCCGTCGGCCTCGGCGAGGTACAGGTAGTTGTGGTCGAGGGTGTTCTTGGCTTCGTAGCGGCAGCCGACCATGCAGTTGCCGCACCGGATACAACCCACGCGCTCGGGTCCGCGTCCCCCGAAGTAGGGGTCTGCGACCCGTTGTCCGGGCGTGCCGAACCACACGCCGACCTCGGTGGGGTGCAGCGAGTCGCCGACCTCGAGCCGCGCACCGACCTCGCCGAGCAGGGTGTCGGCGGGGGTGATGAACGGCACCGTGGTCACCCCGAGCATCCGCCGCGCCTGCGCGTAGTAGGGCGCGTACTCCTCGCGCCAGTCCGACAGGTGCGCCCAGTGGGGGTCGCGGTAGTAGCCGTCAAGCGGTTCGTACAGGGTGTTGGCGTACACCACCGACCCGCCGCCGACCGCCGCGCCCGACACCACGAACACGTCGCGCAGCAGGGTCAGGCGTTGGAAGCCCCGGCAGCCGAGCCGGGGTGCCCACAGGAAGCGCCGCACCCGCCAGTTGGAGGCCGGGAAGTCCTCGGGCGCCCAGCGTCGTCCGGCCTCGAGCACCGTGACCCGGTAGCCCTTCTCGGTCAGCCGCAGTGCGGACACGCTGCCGCCGAATCCGCTGCCGATGACGGCGACGTCGGTGTCGAAACTTCGGGCGCCGGCCACGCTCAGCAGAGTTCGAGGAAGCCGGCGTCGATGAGCTCCTGGAACTCCTCGAGGGCGTCCTCACCGAGGAACTGGGCGATCTCGTCGAGCTCCTGCTGGGAGATGCAGTCCTCCCCGTCCGGCGCCTGATCGAACGGGTCGTCTTCGCCGAACGGGTCGTCGTCGCCGAACGGGTCGTCGTCGCCGAACGGGTCGTCGTCGCCGAACGGGTCGTCGTCACCGAACGGGTCGCCGTCGCCGAACGGGTCGCCCATGCCGCCGAAGAACCCGCCGAGGAGCGAGAACAGGTCGAGGTTGACGGCGTCGTCCGGTGCGTCGACCGGCCGGTCGTCCTCGCTGATCCCGACCAGCAAGAACAGCTCGCCGTCGACGGGCTCTCCGGCGAGTGCCGGCAGGTCGAAGCCGAGCTGCACGATCTCCCCGCCCGACAACCAGACGTCGGCAGCCAGAACCTGGCCCGCGGGCAGCTCACCGAGGTCGCTGGCGAGGTCCTCGGCGCCGAACGCCTCGAGCGGTCCCAGCGTCGATGCCGCGCGGCTGGCGTCGATCATCAGTCGCTCGAGCGCCTCCTGGCTGGCGCTGACCCGGAGGCGCTCACCGACGCCGTCGGCCTCGAGGTAGGTGATGGTGACCTCGTCGTCGAGGAAGCGCTCGAGGGCCGCGGTCAGCTCGCGGGCGAGGTCCTCGATCGCCGGCTCGTCGACCGGATCATCGGCCGGTGCATCGTCGAAGCCGTCCGCGAAGCCATCCGCGAGGTCGCCGAGCTGCTGCAGGCCGGCGATCCGGATCCAGCGCCCGTCGCGGGCCGCCTGCACGACCTCCCCGAGGCCGAAGAAGCCGGCGGCCGCGACCAGCTCGTCGGCTTCGCCGAGCAGGGCCGGGTCGTCGATGGCGGCCTCGAGCTGGGGCAGGTCGATGAGCACGAACAGCTCGTCCTCGCCGAGCACCCGGAGCCCGGCCACGTCGCGGCCGTCGAGCGCGAGGGTGAGCTCTGCCGCCTCGTCCACAACCCGGATGGCGAGCTGCACCCCGAGCACGAGGTCCAGCTCGTCGGGCTCCACCTCATCGGCGAGCAGCGACTGCCGGGCCGTGTCGTCGGCGTCGATGCGCATGCGCAGCTCGACCCCGTCGTAGGCGCCGAGCGCCTCGACCGCCTCGGACAGCGCCGCCTGCGGATCGTCGCTGGTGTCCGAGCCCCCACACGCTGCCAGCAGCAGCGCGGTGAGGGCGACGATGGTGGTCATGAGCCTGCTGGACATCGTGCGACCTCCCCGCGGTGGCGCTCGGGCGCCAGGCGCGGCCCTCAGGCTAGCTGACCGCCGATCACGTCTCGTGGACGGTTGATCAGCTACGGAGGTGCAGGGTGAAGGACGATGCGCAACCCACCGCGGCGGGGCAGTCCGGTTGGACCGACCGGCGCACCAGTTGGTGGCCGCGGTCGGGGCAGCCGGAGCCGGGGTAGGGTGGCGAGCGATGGCTGCCGAACCCCCGGGAGGTTCGGCAGCCGGGCCGCAGCGGGGGGTCTCGTCCGGCGCTGGGGACGGTGTGGTGTCGAGCCGCCGATGGGTGGCTCGAGTCGGAGGGTGGTCGCGGAGGGTGGTCGCGGACGGTGCACGCGGACGGTGCACGCGGCGAAGCGCTGGCGCGGCTGCACCCGCGCCAGCGTGCGCTCTGCATCGTTGGTCGTGCGGTGAGCGGGCGACGACGGGGTGGGGGGCTGGCTGTGCAGGGATGTGGCGTACGCAGCCGGTCGTGGGTGACCGGCTGCGTACGCCGCATCCTCCACGCTGGACCATGCGGCGTACCCAACCGGACTGCGGTGACCGGTTGGGTACGCCGCATCGCCGGGGGCGTGGGTGCCCGCCCCGACGGTCATCGGCTAGCGCCCGTGCGTGGGCGGCAGGCGCGCAACCGTGCTGCTCCGGCCGCTGCTCCGGGGGCGTGGTGTGGTCCGGCGGGCCGGTGCGGGGCAGGTGCGGTGTCGGTGCGGGCCGGTGCGGTGTAGGTGCGGTGCGGTGTCGGTGCGGTGTCGGTTCGGTGCTCTGCGCGTGCCGGCGACGGCTGCCGAACTCCGGGAGGTTCGGCAGCCGTCGCGTCGCGACGAGGTGGCACCCGCCGTGTGGTGGTCGCGGCCGGGTGGTCGCGGCCGGGTGGCCGGGGCCGGGTGGTCGGGGCCCGGTGACACCCGGTGCCGGGCGTCGACAGGAGCAGGAGTCGGCCGGTAGTCTCGCGGCGAGCAACGGCGCTCCCGACGACATCGGGGGCGCCGTTTTCGCGTCACGAT
>SKJO01000456.1 GCA_007121975.1 Nitriliruptoraceae bacterium
AAGCTCGCGACGGCCCGCCCGGACCTCGAGGTGCTCGACGGTCCGGCGGCGGCGGCCCAGTTGGCGGCGGTGGACGCCGACCTCGTGGTCAACGCCGTCACCGGGGCGGTCGGGCTGCCGCCCACACTCGCGGCGCTGGCGGCCGGAACCCCGGTCGCGCTGGCCAACAAGGAGAGCCTGATCGTCGGCGGACCGCTGGTGGTGGCCGCCGCGGAGGCGGCCGGGGGCCGCGAGACGATGCTGCTGCCGGTGGACTCCGAGCATTCGGCGCTGGCGCAGTGCCTGCGGGGCGGGCGGCGCGAGGAGGTCGCCCGGCTCGTGCTCACCGCCAGCGGTGGCCCGTTCCGCGGCTGGAGCGCGGCCGAGCTCGCCGACGTCGGCCCGCAGCAGGCCCTGGACCACCCGACCTGGAGCATGGGGCCGGTGGTCACGGTCAACTCGGCGACGCTGATGAACAAGGGGCTCGAGCTCATCGAGGCCCACGAGCTGTTCGCGGTGCCCTACGACCAGCTCGAGGTCGTGGTCCATCCGCAGTCGGTGGTGCACTCGATGGTGACCTTCGTCGACGGCTCCACCCTCGCGCAGCTCTCCCCGCCCGACATGCGCCTGCCCATCCAGCTCGCGATGGGCTGGCCCGACCGGCTCGACCACGCGTTCGTGGCCCGTGACTGGTCCATCGCCGGCTCGTTGGACTTCGAGCCCGTCGATCGCGCCACCTTCCGCGCCCTGGACCTCGCCGAGCAGGCCGGTCGCCGTGGCGGCAGCTTCCCGGCCGTGCTCAACGCCGCCAACGAGGTCGCCGTCGACGCCTTCCTGCACGGCAACCTGGCCTTCCTCGATCTGGCCGGGGTCGTCGAGGCGGCGCTCGAGGGGTGGGGATCCACCGATCCCGGCGAACCGAACCATCTGCAGGACGTCCTCGACGCCGACGTCTGGGCGCGTGCCCTCGCCCGGCGTCTGATCGAGCAGCGAGGAGACTCATGAGCGGCGCGGTGTCCATCACCCTGTTCGTGCTGAGCCTGATCGCCGCGATCATGCTCCACGAACTGGGGCACCTGTTGACCGCCCGGCGCTACGGCATGCGGGCCGATCAGTACTTCCTCGGCTTCGGTCCGACGCTGTGGTCCACGCGGCGCGGCGAGACCGAGTACGGGGTCAAGGCCTTTCCGCTCGGGGGCTTCGTGCGCATCAAGGGCATGTCCCCGCTCGACGAGCGGCTCGCCCCGGTCGGCACGCGGGAGCTGTTCGCGCCCGCCACGGTCCCCGGCCAGGCTCCGGCCGGACCGGACGAGCAGGCCTGGTCGCGCATCCGTGCCGAGCTGCTGCGCCGAGGGACGCCGCCCGACGCCGCCGACGAGCTGCTCGCGGCCACCCGCGCACGCACCGGCGACCACGGGCATCCGCAAGCGGCGCTCGAGGCGCTGCACGCCGCGATCGACGAGCACATCCCCGACACCGGACGGGTCGGTGACCTGCATCACCGTCTGCTGCGCGGCGACGAGGACCGGTTCTTCCACGATCGGCCGGCCTGGCAGCGTGCGATCGTGCTCGTGGCGGGCTCGCTGACCCACTTCCTGATCGCGCTGGTCGTGCTGGTGGCGATGTACGCGCTGCTGCCCCAGCCCACCGGAGAGGTCGGCCCCGAGGTCGGCCAGGTGGTTGCCGACAGTCCCGCCGAGGCCGCGGGACTCGAGCCCGGCGACCGGCTGCTGTCGGTCGATCAGTTCGCCTCCGAGAACTACGACGAGTTGCGCCTGGCGATCCGGGCCCGCCCGGACCGTCCGGTGGTGCTGGGCCTGGAGCGCGACGGCGAACGCATCACCCTGACCGTGGTACCCGAGCGCACCGAGGATCCCGACACCGGGGAGACCATCGGACTGATCGGCATGGTTCCCGCCGAGCAGCTCGAGCGGCTCGGTCCGGTGCAGGCCCTGGAGTCGGCCACCATCGGACCGGGCGGCTTCGTGGCCATCTTCACCGGCTCGATCGCGGCGCTGGTGCGGGTGTTCAGCCCCCAGGGCCTGGCCTCGATGCTGTCACAGGCGACCGGCGCCGAGGAGCGGGGCCTGGACGGAGCGGTGTCGCTGGTCGGGGCCGCCTCGTTGGCCGGGCAGTCCACGGACACCGGGTTCGCGGTGCTGATCCTGCTCAGCCTGATCGCCTCGATCAACATCTTCATCGGCATCTTCAACCTCGTGCCGCTGCCGCCACTCGACGGCGGGCACCTCGCGGTGCTCGGGGTTGAGCGCACCGTCAACCTGGTGCGCTCGCTGCGGGGCCGTCCGGCCGACTTCACCGTCGACCCCCGGGCGATCGCGGCGGTGGCGATCCCGGTGCTGGTCGTGCTCGGCACCGTCTTCCTCGTGCTGCTCTACCTCGACATCACCGACCCGATCCGGCTGTTCTGAGTCCGTCAGGAGTCCCGATGAGCACTGCGTTGCCCGTGCTGCCCACCGCGCCGACAGGTGGGCAGCCCACCGGCCCCGTGCGTCGTGCGACGCGCCGCATCCGCCTCGGACCGATCGCGGTGGGCGGTGACGCTCCCATCAGCGTGCAGACGATGACGGTCACCCCCACCCACGAGGTCGATCTGACCCTGCAGGCGATCGCTTCGGCCCAGGCGGCCGGAGCCGACATCGTGCGCGTGGCGGTGCCCCGCCGCGAGGACGCCGAGGCGCTGACCGCCATCGCCGAGCACGCGCGCATCCCGGTCATCGCCGACATCCACTTCCAGTGGAAGTACGCGGTGCTGGCCATCGAAGCCGGCTGTGCCGGGGTGCGCATCAACCCGGGCAACATCAAGAAGCATGACAAGGTCGCCCTGCTCGGACGCATGGCCGACGAGGCCGGGGTCGCGATCCGCATCGGGGTCAACGGCGGCAGCCTCGAGGATGCGATCCTCGAGCAGTTCGGCGGGCCCACGCCCGAGGCGATGGTGGAGTCGGCGCTGCGGGAGGTGCGCCTGCTCGAGGACGTGGGATTCGCCGACACCAAGATCTCGGTCAAGCACTCCGATCCCTGGGTCATGATCCAGACCTACCGACTGCTCGCCGAGCGCACCGACTACCCGTTGCACCTGGGGGTGACCGAGGCCGGTCCGCTCAAGACCGGGTCGATCAAGTCGGCGGTGGGCATCGGCACCCTGCTGGCCGAGGGCATCGGGGACACCATCCGGGTGTCGCTGTCGGCCGATCCGGTCGAGGAGGTCAAGGCGGGCATCGCGATCCTCGAGTCGCTGCATCTGCGCGAGCGGGGGCTCGATGTGGTGTCCTGCCCGTCCTGCGGCCGGGCGCAGGTCGATGTCTGGACGTTGGCCGAGGACGTCCAGAAGGGACTCGAGGGGATCGACGCGCCGCTGCGGGTGGCCGTGATGGGATGTGTGGTCAATGGCCCCGGCGAGGCGCGCGAAGCCGATCTCGGGGTCGCTGCCGGCAACGGCAAGGGCGACATCATCCGGCGCGGCGAGCGCATCGCCACGGTCCGGGAGGAGGACATCGTCGAGGCGCTCGTGCACTTCGCCACCGAGATGGCCGACGAGATCCGCGCGGAGCGGGGCGAGGGAACGCCGGTCGTGGCCTGAGCTACGCGGCCGTCAGGTCGTCTCCTGGCGGCCTCCGGGCGGAGATGGTACGTTCATGTGTCCCACGAGGACGCGGGAGAGTTCGCCGCGCCCTTGACGTTCGGCCCGCCCCGTCGGTCACGCCTGCGGTGACGGCAGCAGCAACGGCCATGACAACGGATGTCCGCGAGTCGGCCGGCCCCTCGGGCCGGCCGTCGCCGTGAGACCGCCGGAGGGTGACGGCACGAACCACGACCCATGAGTGAGGCAGGCCATGACCAACCACGACGACGACGGCCTGCCCGAGCGCATCCGCGCGCTCGCCGGCCCGCTCGCCGATGCGTTGGGCGTCGAGCTGCTCGAGGTGGTCGTCGAGGGATCGCACGGCCGGCCGTTGGTCCGGGTCGTCGCGGATGTACGCGTTGAGTTGCCCGCCGAACTCGACCCCGACGAGCCGGCGCTCGGCGTCGATGTCGACGTGATCGCCGCGCTGTCGCGGGACCTCGGCAACCTGCTCGACGAGCGGGATCTGATCGAGGGGGCGCACACCCTGGAGGTCAGCTCGCCGGGCGCGGCGCGTGCGCTGCGCAACGCGCAGGACTTCGCCCGCAACCTCGGTCGTGAGCTGCGCCTGGTGTGGCGCGAAGGGCACTCCCACCCCGATGTCGACACGGCCACCGTGGTCGCGGTCCACGCCGAGGGCATCGTCGTGCACGCCGACGACGAGCGGGTCGAGGTCGACCTCGATGCCATCGACCACGCGACGGTCGTCCTGCCCTGGTGAGCCGCAACGACGAACGAGGAGGCAGCCTGTGAAGATCGACATCGACGCCCTGCGCCAGATCGAGCGCGAGAAGGGCATCGACTTCCTCACCGTCGTCGAGGCGTTCGAGACCGCCATGGCTTCGGCCTACAAGCGCTCCTCGATCGCTACGGCCGACGAGGCGCGGGTCAGCGTGGACCGGACCACCGGGGAGGTCCTGCTCTTCGCTCAGGAACTCGACGACGAGGGCAACGTCGTCTCCGAGTGGCGGGAGGAGCCCAAGGACTTCGGGCGCATCGTGGCGCAGACCGCGAAGCAGGTCCTGCTCCAGCGCTTGCGCGAGGCGGAGCGGGAGGCCACCTACGGCGAGTACGTCGGCCGCGAGGGCGACATCGTCTCCGGGCAGATCAGCCAGCAGGGCAACGTGACGCTGATCGAGCTCGGCCGCACCGAGGCCCTGCTGCCCTTCTCCGAGCAGATCCCCAACGAGCGGCTCGAGCACGGCGCCCACACCCGCGCGGTGGTCATCGAGGTCCGCAAGCAGCAGCGGGGCGCCCAGATCGTGGCCTCGCGGACCCACCCGGCGCTGGTCGTCGGCCTGTTCGCGCTCGAGGTCCCCGAGATCGAGGAGGGGATCGTCGAGATCAAGGGCATCGCCCGGGAAGCGGGCCACCGCACCAAGGTCGCCGTGGCCAGCAACGACGCCAACGTCGATCCGGTGGGTGCCTGCGTCGGCCCCGGTGGCCAACGTGCGCGCAGCGTCCAGAAGGAACTGCACGCCGAGGACCTCGAGCGCATCGACATCGTGCGCTGGTCGGACGAGCCCGAGAGCCTGGTGGGCAACGCGTTGTCCCCGGCCAAGGTGTCGCAGGTCTACCTCTACCCCGACGAGGCCACGGCGTTGGTGATCGTGCCCGACTACCAGCTGTCGCTGGCGATCGGGCGGGAGGGCCAGAACGCCCGCCTGGCCAACCGCCTGACCGGTTGGCGCATCGACATCAAATCCGAGTCGCAGTTCGACGAGGAGCAGCGTGCGTTCCAGGAGGCCTTCGACGCCGGGTTGGTCGACGAGTTCGGCAACCCGCTGTCGGCAGAGGGCGAGGCGGCCATCGACGCGGCCTTCGAATCCGCCGAGGCCAAGCGCCTGCGCGCGCTCGAGGAGAGTGGGGAGCAGGCACCGGACAACGAGCCGCCGGAGGCGGCGACCTGACCCGACGCCCCGGAGGAAGTACCCTTGTGCCCCCAAGCGCCCCGCGGGCCGGTTCGGACGTGCGTCGGCTGCCGATCGGCCCGCGCCAAGGACCTGCTGGTACGTGTGGCCCGGACCCCGTCCGGCGTCCGCGTCGACCCAGAGGGGCGACTGCCCGGCCGAGGCGCCTACCTGTGTCCCGACACCGCCTGCATCGAGGCAGCCGCCACGCGCGGCGCCGGTGCGCTACGGCGCGCCCTGCGGGGAGTGCCGGCAACACAAGCCCAGGCAGCGCTCGAGGCGCTGCACCACGAGGTCCTGCATCACCGGGTGCCCCAGGCACCGTGAGGAGCGAGAACGCGTGAGCACCAAGGTCCGCGTCTACGAACTGGCCAAGGAGACCGGCCTCCACAACAAGGAGGTCATGCGCCGCCTTGCCGATCTCGGGGTCGAGGTGAAGAGCCACTCGT
>SKJO01000049.1 GCA_007121975.1 Nitriliruptoraceae bacterium
CCGAACGCACCGCGCCGCGCTGATCCCCCCGCAGCGCCAGGTCGAGGTAGGTAGCGACGGCGTCGGCGGGGAGGGCATCGGCAGGCGGTGGGGCCAGGCTCATCAGGCAGTCACCTCACGGTGAGTCGGGTGGTCTGTGCGGGCCAGAGGTCACCATCCGGTCGGCACGGGGCCGACCTGCGATCATCGAGGCAACGGCGGTCGAGCAGGATGCCGTCCTCCGAGGTGTACCAGCATGATCGCGCCGCGTCGCCCGGTCGGCGCCTAGCATCGGGGCAGGAGCCGCGGCTTGCGGCGGCTGTTCACGTCTCGCGATCCGGGAGCGGACCTGTTCGAAGGAGCACCGTCGTGGCTCTGCGCCCGTCGCCGGATCTGCCCGTTGAGCGCACGGTCCGGCTCGGGCGCGCCGGCGCTGCTCGGTGCGCGGCCGTGCGTCGACCCGCCGGCGCCGAACCGGGGCGACACAAAGAGGCCACCTGATGGCCGCGCACGAGCCGCTGCTGCTGGGCATCGACGTCGGCACCACCGACACCAAGGCGGTCGCCACGACCCGGACGGGACGGCTGTTGGCGATCGGAACGGCCGCCACCGCGTGGCAGACCCGTGACGACGGCGGTGCGCAGATCGCCCCCGAGGCGCTGGTCGCCGGGGTCATGGCGGCCTGCGCCGACGCTGTCGCGCGTGCGCTGGGTCATCTGCCGTCCACCCCGGTCGTGGCCGGGGTCGGCATCACCTCCATCGCCGAGGCCGGGGTGCTGCTCGACCCGGCCGGCCGGCCCACCTCGACGCCGATCATCGCCTGGTTCGACCCGCGTGGCGCCGCGCAGGTGCGTGCCCTCGAGCCGGACTTTCGCGACGAGTTCACCGCCCGCACCGGGCTGCCGGTCTCACCGGTGGCGACGTTCGCCAAACTGCTCTGGCTGCGCGCACACACGCAGGTCGACCTGACCGGGCTGCGCTGGCTCAACGTGGCCGAGTACGTCGCCTACGCCTGCGGCGCCGAGCCGACCATGGAGCCGTCGCTGGCCTCGCGGACCGGGTTGATCGACCAGGACGACCTGTCGGCGTTCCCCGAGGCGCTCGAACGCATCGGCGCGCAGCCGGACCTGCTGCCCGCGCTGGTCGCGGCCGGCACCCGCATCGGGACCGCGCACGCCGAGGTCCCCGCCTGGCTCGTCGGGGCGTCGTTGACCGTGGCGGGCCATGACCACGCGGTCGCGTCCCTGGCGGCGGGCGCGACGGGTCCCAACGACCTGTTCGACTCCTGCGGCACGGCCGAGGCGATGCTGCGCGTCACCGAGGCCCGGATCTCCCGGGCTGAGCGCAGCACGCTCAGCCGCAGCAACGTCAGCCAGGGCACCCACCTGCTGCCCGGCCGGCGCCTGCTGCTGGGCGGCACCCGGGGCGGGCTGCTGCTCAAGCGCATCCTGGCGATGCTGGGAGCCGCCGATCCCGAGGCCCGTGCCGCGCTCGAGGCGGCGTGCCCGACCGGTGAGGTGCACCTTCCCGTCCACGTCGACGGAGGCCGACTCGATGAGCAGGCGGTATGGGTGCGCATCGACGGTGACGACGTCGCCCCGCCGCTGGTGTGGCGCGCCGCGCTCGAGGCCGCGGCGGACCAGGCCCAGGTGCTCGTGGACGCCTTCGAGGGCGTGGTCGGTCCCGCCGCACGGATGGTCGCTGCCGGGGGCTGGCTGCGCTCGGCGTCCTACCGCGCGGTCAAACAGCGCCGCTTCCCCGGGGTGACCTTCGCCGATATCGACCAGGCCGGGGGGCTCGGCGCGGCTGCGGTCGCCGGATTCGCGGCGGCCGACGACCACGCATCGATGGCCGCGCTGCCCGCAGCGATCGACGCGTTCATGGCCGGCTACGCCGAGGCGGCCGCGTCGTCGTAGGCCACCACCTCGACGCAGTCGCGCTCGTCGGAGCGCAGTGCCGCCGCGAACAACGCGTGGCTGTCGAGTGCCTCGCGCGGTGTCGCGCATCCGAAGCGCTCACCGAGCTGGCCGGCGCGTTCGGCCAGGAACGCGGCCCACAACTGCAGCAGCGTGTCGGGGAAGCCGAACTCGAAGATCCCTCCGGTGATGGTCGGGAACACCGAGTGGTGCCCGGGCTGCACCTGCTCCCAGACCTGCTCGCCGGCGTCGGTGAGCCGGAAGCGACGGACCACGGCGGGACTGCGGGTCGTGAACGACACCCCGCCGTCCATCCCGACCGCCTCGAACACCCAGGTGTTCATCTCGCCGGGAGCGATGCGCTTGGTCTCCAGGGTGAGGGGGAAGTCCCCGTCGGGCCCGGGTACGCGGCACGACAGCGTGGCGTTCTCCGCGGTGTCGCACACGGCCGTGCCGCCGGCCGGGTCGGGACGGGTGCTGACCAGATCCTGGAGCACCGCGCGGACCGAGCGCGGCCGCCAGCCGAGTCGGAAGGGCACGTGCACCACGTGCATGCCGAGGTCGGCCATCACCCCGATGTCGCCGCAGCGGGCCCGCTGCCGCTTCCAGTTGATCGGTTTGGAGCGCTGCAGGTCGCTGGAGTGCAGGAACGCCCCGCGGGCCTCGATGATCGGCCCGAGCGCGCCCGAGCGCACCCGGTCGACGGCGGCCTGCGCACCGGGGTAGAAGGGGAACTCCGAGGAGCAGCGCACGAACCGGTCGGATGCCTCGATCGCCGCCACGATCCGACGCGCCGCGTCGAGGTCGATACCGAACGGCTTCTCGGCGAGCAGATCCTTGCCCGCCGCGAGGACGTCGAGGTAGATGCGCTCGTGCAGGTCGTGGGGCACCGCGGCGTAGACCACCTCGACGTCGTCGCGGGCGAGCAGCTCGGTGTGGTCAGCGACGGTGTCGACCCCGTGGGCGGTGAAGAACTCCCGGGCGGCCGGGGCCGGATCAGCGACGCAGACGGCCTCGGGGCGTACCGGATGCCCGGGCAGGGCCGCCCAGCGTCCGAACGCGGCGAGCGCCTCGCGGCCCATCAGCCCGCCCCCGATGATGCCGACCCCGACGCGGGAGGGGGTGCTCATGCGCTGCCTCCACCGATCATCGCGGCCGCGGAGTCCACGCTGGCCTCCGCGTGCAGCAGTGCCATCAGCGCGCAGGTCATGCCGGCGGGATCGGCGTGTTGGATGATGTTGCGTCCGTACACGATGCCACGCGCACCGGCGTCGAGCACGCCCTTGGTGCGCTCGAGCAGGACGCGATCCTCGACCCGGCCGCCACCCCGGATCAGCACGGGGATGCCCCCGGCGGTCTCGACCACTCGGGCAACATCCGCCGGGTCGGTGGTGGGGTCGCACTTGATCACGTCCGCGCCGAGCTCGACCGCCTGACGCACGAGCGACACGATGCCTTCAGGTGCGGTGTCGGAGGTGTAGCCACCCCGGTTGGTCGGCCCCATCACCAGCGGCTCGACCATCATCGGCATCCCGCAGCGCTCGGCCGCCGGCTTGAGCGCGAGGATGTTGTCGATGCAGGCCTCGTACACGTCGGGGCGGCCGTGCAGGTCGAGCAGGTTGACCACGACACAGGTCGCATCCAGCCGCAGGGCCTGCTCGACCGGATCGGCGATCATGCGGCTGAACAGCCGATCGGGCAGGTCGTCGCCGTAGACGTTGGCGACGTCGGTGCGCAGCACCAGCGCGGGCTTGGTGCGGCCCGGCAGCGCCTGGAGCAGCGGCGCCTGGCCGATCGTGAGCTGGATCGCGTCGGGGGCGGCCTCCACCAGCGTTGCCACCGCCGAGGGCAGGTGCTCGATGCCGGTGAGAAACGAGGACTCCCCGAAGAAGCCGTGGTCGACGGCGACGTCCAGACAGCGGCCGGAACCGGGGTGGAAGAGGCGATTGAGGCGGTACGACGTGCTCATCGGCAGGCTCCGGGTCGGTGCCCGCGAGTCTAAGGACCCCGAGGGTCCGTCGAGCCGACGCGCGAGGTGCGGCCTCGTCGGGTGGGTGCTCGGTCGCGGCCGTGGCGGCTGTGATCAGGGGCGCTCGGCCCGGGCGCGGATGCCATGCAGCATCCGGTGGGTCATCACGAAGCCGACCGCCGCGACCGGCTCGACCAGCAGCCACGTCCACCACCGCCGGTAGCCGTAGCGTTCCCGCACGACCAGCCAACAGCTGCCGTCATCGGCGTCGCGCACCACGAACGCCCAGGTGAAGTCGTAGGGGGCGGCCGGGACGTGGTCGTCGCCGGAGGTTGTGGAGCTGGCGCCGGTCACCGGCACGCTGCCCTCGAGGACCAGCGCCTCACCGGGTTCGACCCGGACCACCCGCAGCGCGACCTCGGGGTGCAGGCGGACGACGTCGTCGACCTCGAGGTGCTGCCAGTCCTCGACGATGTGCTCGGCACTGTGGATGTCACAGCCGATCAGGTTCTCCAGCGCGTCGTAGCTGTAGAAGCCACCGCGGCCCTGACCCAACTGCACGACCCACGGCCAGACCTGCGCGGCCGGGGCCTGGATGCGGATCGAGCGGGTGGCGACCAGGTCCGCGGCGTCCACGACCTCGTCGCCGGGCAGCGGCGCATCCACCAGTGGGGCCGGCGTACCCCACCGCAGCTGCCAGCGCCGCACCAGCAGCACGTACCCGGCCAGCACGACCAGCTTGACCAGCGCAAGGCGTCGCAGCATGACCGACCCCCTGAAGGTGGCGATTCCCGGCGCGGGGCTGCACCGATGGCACGACCCTACGCCACCGCGGCCGAGCCCGGGTAGGCCCGGTCCGACGGCCGTGCCCGTTCGTGGGTGGTCCCCATGGCGGCGCCCGGGACCATCCGTACGGTGGCATGGATCTGACGACCACCCGAGGAGTACCAATGCACGCGCATTCACGACCGGTTGGCATGCCCCGACCGCTGCTGCGCACGCTGCTCGTCGCGGCCTGCGCGCTGGCACTCGCGATCGTTCAGGTGGGAGCCGCCGGAGCGCAGGATCTCCCGTTCAACCGGGGTGTCACCGACGCCTGCGTCGACCAGGCGATGGAGGCGGACGCGTTCGCCGACGTCCACCTCGGCCAGGTGCACTCCGAGTCCATCGACTGCCTGTGGGTCTATGGCGTCGTCCAGGGCCGTTTCGTGGACGGCGAGGCCATCTACGAGCCCGGCGAGGACGTCGACCGCCAGCAGATGGCCTCGTTCATCGTCCGGATGCTGCTGCAGTTGCCCGAGCGCGCCAACGTCCTGCCCGACGGGGACGAGGACGCCCGGTTCGGCGACGCCGGCTCCATCAGCGACGCCCACCTGCGCAACGTCAACCGTCTGCACGAGGCCGGCATCGTCGAAGGCTACGACGACGGGACCTACCGCCCCGACGAGCACGTCGACCGGGCCCAGATGGCCTCCTTCATCGCCCGATCGATCGAGGAGGTGCTGCAGGACGAGCTGCCGCGTGCCGAGGGACTGTTCGACGACATCGCTGGCGATGTCCACGAGCAGAACATCGAGAAGCTCGCAACCGCCGGCATCGTCCAGGGGCGCGACGGCAGCTACCACCCGGGCGAGCCCACCACCCGCGCGCAGATGGCCTCGTTCCTCGCCCGGGCGATGGACTACCTGGCGAACACCGGGGTGCTGCTCCCCATGGAGTTCGGTCAGGGCACCGCCACGACCCATGAGCTCACGCAGATCGACTGGGGTCGGCATGAGGCGTTCGAGCGCGTGACCTTCACGCTGGAAGGCGACGAGGGCACCGCCGGCTGGCGCATCCGCTACGTCGACGCCGCGATCCAGGAGGGCAGCGGCCACCAGCTCGAGGTCGAGGGCGAGGCGATCATCGAGGTCGTGCTGACGGGGACCGCGCCGCCCGACACCTCGATCGACTTCGACGCCTCCTTCGGTGGCGACGCGGTCGTGGAGGTGATCGACGGCGGCTGGTTCGAGGGCCGACACCAGCTCTTCGTCGGGACCACGGGTCTGCACGAGTTCGGAGCGTCGCAGCTCGACGACCCGCGACGGGTCTACCTCGACGTCTTCGCCGACTGATCGTTGGCAGGGCCACGCTGGAACGCCTCGAGCACGAAGATCGCGGCCGTGAAGCCCGGCACCAGCCACTGCGCGATCCGAAGCCGACGTTGCGCGGCCGCCACCTTCGGGGGGGTGGCCGCGATCGAGATGGTGGCCGTGGCGACGGGGACATCACCGCCCCGCACGACCCGTTGTCCGGAGATGCCGGTCTCCGCGGTCGCCAGCACCGCCGCCAGGGTCACGGCCGTGCGCACCCGGCGTAGGCCGACCGCTGCCCCACCGCGGCCGGCTGGGGACGGGATCAGCCGACCGAGCGCGTAGGCGCTCGAGACCTGCGCCACCAGTGCCAGTCCGGCGATCGGGGCCCAGCGGAACCAGCCGGCGTTGGCCACCCGGGTGCGTTGCGTGTGGTCGTCCACCTCGATGGTGGCGCCGTTGAGCCCGACGGCTCCCATCCAGGCGCCGCCGAACCATGCGGCCAGTCCGAGGTCGTGGACCACGGCCAGCGCGGTTGTACCGTTCCTCATGATTCGATCCTCCACGGGCGAGCGAGGCAGAACGTGGTCGCATCCAGTCGTCCGCTCCAGGCCGGCGGCACGGTACGCCGTGTCGCCCGCTGGTGCCTGGACCTCACCACGACCCTCCTGCGCTACAGCGCGCAGCGCGTCCCGACCTACCTGCGCCACCGGGAGGAGGCGTTGGGCGACCCCCCCGATTTCGATCGCGAGCTGCCCGGCGACCCGGCCACGCTGCAACGACCCCACGAGGGCATCGGCCCGCTGTTCCACCGCAGCTACTGGGTCGTCGTGACCGACGAGGTTCTCAGCGGGGAGGAGTTGATCAGCTCCATCCTGCAGGAACCAAACACGGTGACGCCCACCGAGATGGCGCGGTTCGAGACCATGGCTGGCGAGCCGGCCCGCAACCTCGAGGTGGGCGATGAGTTGATCGTGCGCCTGCCCGGTCCGTGGAACGGTCCCATCCGGGTGATCGAGCGAACCCCGACGTCGTTCCGGTTCGCGACGCTGCAGGGACACCTGGAGGCGGGCGAGATCGAGTTCCGGACCCGCACGGATGACCGCGGCTTCCTCGAGTTCCGCATCGAGTCGTGGGCCCGCAGCGGCGATCCCCTGTTCCATCTGCTCTACGGGCGGCTGATCATCGGACGCGAGTTGCAGCAGCACATGTGGGCACAGTTCTGCCGCCGTGTGGCGGCGGCGAGTGGTGGCGTACGGATGAGCAACACCGCCTCGAGCACCCACCGGCTCGAGCTGAGCCGGTGAGCGCACCACGCCGCCTCGTGCAGACCGCGCCGGTTCCCGCCTGGGCCCTGCGTGCCTACGACGACCTGCATGAGCGAGCCGTCAACTTCGAGCCGCTCGGATGGGAGCAGGCGGCCGCCGATCCGGCCTGGCAGGTCGACCGGCGGCAGGTCGACCTGCCGTCGGAGGCTCCGGGCCCACCGCAGTCCCGAGGTCCGTTCGAGGTCGCTCGTCGCCTGCTCGTCAGCTACGAGGTGGCCGATCCTGCGCTGGTGCGGGCGGTCTACGACGAGCAGGCCCCGCTCGACGGGCGCGATCTGCTGCTCGTCGGTCGCTTCTTCGGGTTGCGCTTCCCGATGGGGGTGCGCATCGGCGGGGTCGTTGACGGCTGCGACGAGGTGGACGGGAGGTCGGTGCATCGGTTCGCCTGGCACTACCGCACCCTGGACGGACACCTCGAGCGGGGGCAGATGGACTACGAGGTGGTGAAGTTCCTCGACGATGGGCACGTGGAGTTCCGCATCGCCGCCTACTCGCAGCGCGCAGCGAACCCGAACCCGATCGTGCGGGCCGGTCTCGCGCTGTTCGGGCGCCCCACCCAGCTGCGCTTCTACGCCCGGGCCTTGCAGCGGATGCAGACCCTGACCGCCGCCGAGCTCACCGAGTCGACCGCCTGAAAGGGCGCGCGTGCGCATCAGCCGGACCTCACGGGTGGGCGGCGCGGGTCTGCTGGCGCTGGTGGCCACCTACGGCATCGGCCGCTTGGCCTACGGGTTGTTCGTGCCGGGCTTCCGGGAGGAGTTCGGCCTGTCTGTGGAGGAACTGGGCTTCATCGCCAGCGCAGCACAGACCGGCTACCTCGTGGCCATCGTGGTCACGGGCGTTGTGACGGCTCGGTTCGGCCCGCGCGCACCGGTGGTTGGTGGATGTCTGCTGGTGGCGATCGGCGCAGCAATCACGGCGCTGGCCCCAGGTCCCCTGCTGCTGGCCGTCGGGGTGGCCGCTGCTGGCACCAGCGCCGGTGGGACCTGGGCGCCGTTCTCCGATGCGGTCGCCGGCCAGGTCCCATCAGCGGGCAGGCGGCGCGCCCTCGCCCTGGTCAACGCCGGCTCTCCGGCCGGGCTGCTGGTCGCCAGCGCGCTCCTGCTGGTGGCTGGTGAGCGCTGGAGAGCCGTGTGGTGGGCGTTCGCGGCGCTCGGGTTGGTGGCGGCCGCGGCGTCCTTCAGGACGCTGGCACCCGGCGGGGTGGGTCGGGACCACGGCCGCGAGTGGCCCGGCGTGGCGTGGTTCGTCACGCCACCCGCCGTTCGGCTGTACGTCGTGGCTCTGGGGATATCGGTCACCTCCGGCGCGTACTTCGCGTACGCACCGGACACCGTGCAGGAGGCCGGTCTGGCCAGCTGGGTCGGTCCGGCGATGTGGGCGAGCCTCGGGGCGGCCGGTGCGGCCGTGGGCGGCTTCGGGGGCGGGATCGCCGACCGGTTCGGCCTGCGCGGACCCCTGGCGGTGATGCTGGTACTGGTCGGCGGATCCACGCTGGCGCTGCTGGCGGTGCCGGGTGGGGTGCTCGCCGCCCTCGGGTCGGCCGCCCTGTTCGGGGTGGGCTTCACCACCGGGTTCGCCCTCGTCGTGATCTGGAGCCAACAGGTCTTCCACGATCGGCCGACCACCGGCTTCACCGTTGCGCTGGTGTTCATCGCCGCCGGGTTCGTCGTCGGACCGAGTCTGTTCGGCGTGCTGGCCACCTCCACCGGTCGCTGCGTGGCCCTGCTCGTCTCGGCCACCCCTGCCTTGCTGGCGGCGCTGGTACCCGCGGCGCGCAGCCCCCTCGAACGGCGTGAGCGCCGGTAGCTACGAGGTCTGCCTTTGGGCTCCCGCGTACCTGCGGGTCTGCCATACTGTCGCGGCCAATCGGTTGACCGACCAAATAGACGGCCGATCCGGCACCGGGGACGGTACGCCGGTCAACGACAGGAGAGGCTCGCATGGCGACCAGCCACACGCTCGACAACGGCGCCACCGTCAAGGTGCGTCACCCGCTGGCTCCGTTGGGATTGGGGATCCTGACGCTGGGCATCTACTCCCTGTACTGGTACTACACGATCAACGATGAGCTGCGGTCACAGGGTGAGGAGGTCAACCCGGTGATCTCGCTCCTCGCCGTGACGCTCGGTGCCCTGCTGCTCGTGCCACCGATCGTGTCGATGTACAACACCGCCTCCCGCATCCAGCGTGTGCAGCAGCGGGTCGGCGTCACCGACCTGATCAACCCCGTCCTGGCCCTCGTGCTGCTGGTGATCCCGCTGGCCAACATCTTCCAGACGGCCTACCTGCAACTCGGACTCAACGCGGCCTGGCAGCGGGCGGCATCGGGTGCAGGGACCGTCTCCGACACGGCACCGCTGCCGGCCTCACCGCTGCCGGCGGCACCGCTGCCGGCCGCACCGCTGCCGGCCGCACCCGCCGACGACTGACGGCCGGCTCGGCCCTCTCGAGGACGGCCCACACCCCCGACCGATGCCCTGCTCACCGATGTGGCGTACCCACCCGGACTGCCGTGACCGGTTGCGTACGCCACGTCCCGAACGGTGCCCCGAACGACCGGAAGGCCGCACGAAGGACGATCGCGCCGGGAGACCGCGCCCGAGCATGGCTGCGAGCGGCGGCGATCGGCCTGCCTCGGGTCACTCCTCGCGCCGCGGCTCCCCGCGCCCCCTACCCTGGAAGTCGGTGGTCCGGCGCTGCCGGTCGGCCAGGGCGGCAGCGCGTCGGTGTCGAGGCAGCGAGGAAGATGATGGCTCGGAGTGGATGATCGCGACGGGTTGGACGAGCTGTCGGCGCTGCGGTTGCTGGTGTCCAACAGCACCGACCTGCTGTGCCGGCATGCGCCGGATGGCACCTACGTGTACGTGTCGCCCGGGAGTCGAGCGCTCCTGGGCTACGAGCCGGATGAACTGCTGGGACGCTCGCCCTACGCCCTGTTCCATCCGGAGGACCTCCCAGCCATAGCTGCCAGCCACGGTCACGTGCTCGAAGCTGCGGACCTCAGCACGGTCGAGTACCGGATCCGTCACAAGGACGGACACTGGTGCTGGTTCGAGACCATCTCCCGCACCGTGCGTGACCCCGCGACCGGCGAGGTCCGGGAGATCCACACCAGCTCGCGGGACGTCAGCTTGCGCAAGCAGGCCGACGCAGAGTCGCGCGAGTCCGAGCAACGGTTCCGTCGCGCGATGGCCAACGCCCCGATCGGCATGGCGCTGATCGGCCTGGATGGCTCGTGGTTGGAGGTCAACGACCGGCTGTGCCAGATCCTGGGACGTACCGCGCCCGGGCTGCGCCAGCTGACGTTCCAGGACCTGACGCATCCGGATGACCTGGACTCGGACCTGGCCCTGATGCAGCAGCTCTTCATCGGCGAGATCGACCACTACGCCCTGGAGAAGCGCTACTTCCACGCCGACGGACACATCGTGTGGTGCCTGCTCAGCGCGTCGTTCGTCCGCGACGACGAGGGCGGCCCCCGGTACGGCATCGCGCAGATCCAGGACATCACCGAGCGCAAGCTCCGAGAAGACGAACTGCACCGCGCCAACGCGCAGCTCGCGGCCAGCAACGCCGAGTTGGAGCGCTTCGCCTCGGTGGCCTCCCATGACCTACGCAGCCCCCTGGTCACGGTACGAGGGTTGCTCGACCTGGTGCTGGCCCGCCACCGCGGCCAGCTCCCCAGCGACGTCGAGGCCTGGATCGAACGGGCCCATCAGAACACCGACCGGCTGTTCGAGACCGTCGACGCGCTGCTGCAACTGGCTCGGGTCAGCCACCAGCCGCTGTCCACCACGACCGTCGATCTCAACGCCGTCGTCAACGACGTGCTCGACGACCTCGGCCCGCAGGTGGAGGCCGCCGACGCCCACCTCGAGGTGGATCCACTCCCGACCGTGGAGGCGGACCGTGCCCAACTGCGACTCGTGTTCCAGAACCTGCTCGCCAACGCGCTGAGCTTCCGCCACCCCGACCGCCGGTTGACGATCGCGGTCGTTGCCACGGGGCACGACGCGACCTGGGAACTGCAGGTGCAGGACAACGGGGTCGGTTTCGACCCCGAGGACGCCGAGGTGATGTTCGAACCCTTCCGGCGATCCAGCGCCGGAGAGCGCGTCGGGGGTTCCGGGATCGGCCTGGCCACCTGCCGGCGCATTCTCGAACGCCACGGTGGCAGCATCCGCGCCGAGGCACTCGATCCGGGTGCACGCGTCAGCTTCACGCTACCCAAGGAGCACCGGCACCGCGCCTGAACGCCGTGACTCATCGTCGGAGGTGATCGCCGGCCCCCGCAGGCCGGAGCCCCCGCCACACCGATCGGAGACCACCATGAGCGACAGCACCGCCGGCGTCGCGGGGGGCGGCGCCGTCTACGGCCTTGGCATCCTCGGTGCCTGGGTGTGGTTCTTCCAACAGGCGGAGACGCTCTGGGGCTATCTCTTCGCGATCGTGCAGGGCATCCTGTGGCCGGCGTTCCTGGTCTACGAAGCCTTCCGGGCTCTGGCCGGATGACGAGCCGCCGACCAGCGTCAGGCGCTGCTGGCGCTGAAGGCGCCGCTCAGGTGTCGTGGCCCGCGGCTGGGCAACCACCTGCGGGGGTCGAACCTCGCGCCGGCGCAAGTTGCGCGCGCCGTCCTCGACCCGAACCAACGGCCAGGACCCCGCGAGAGCCATGATGGATCCCTACGAGCTGCTGCTCGACCTGTTCCCCGAGCAGCGCTACGCCTCGTTGCGCGAGGTTCTCCCATCGAGCGCCGACTGATGGACGGTTTCTGGGCAGCGGGCAGCTACGTCGGGATCCACCAGACCGTGCGCTACGACGAGGTGCGCGTGGTGTCGGACCGCGACGTGATCGTGGAACCTGACCCCATCCGTACCGTCCACGACTGGCTCGCCCACTTCACGCTCGAGCAGGCACGCGACGAGCGGGAGCGCGCCGGGTTCGAGGTGCTCGAGGTCCACGGGGACCTGACCGGCGCCCCCTACGAACCCGCCTCGTCCGCGTTCGCCCTGGTCGCCACCCCGGTCCGCCCCAGGATCGGACCGTGACCGATGTCGCGCTCGGCATCGACCTCGGCACCGGCTCGACCAAGGCCGCCCTGCTCGACGCCGATGGCCACCTGCTGGCCGTCACCCGGGCGCCGCACGAGATCCGCGCCCCGGACGTGACCACCGCGGAGTCCGATCCCGCCGCCTGGATCGTCAGCGTGTGCCGTGCCGTGCGCGAACTGCTTGCGAGCGACACCAGTCGACGGGTCGTGACCGTCGGGCTGTCGGGGCAGATGCACGGCGTGGTCTGCACCACCGCCACCGGCCAGGCCACCTACCCGGCGGTGCTGTGGTCGGATCGTCGGGCAGCCCGCTGGATCGAGGATCACGTCGGGCGCTTGGAGCCCTCGCTGCTGACCGCGCTGATCAACCCCGTGACCGCCGGCATGGCGGGCCCGATCCTGGCGACCCTGCAGCAGCAGGAGGCCGACGCGTGGTCACGCGCACGCTGGTTCCTCCAACCGAAGGACTGGCTGCGGCTGTGGCTGACAGGAGTCGCGGCAACCGATCCGAGCGATGCGTCCGCGACCCTGCTGTGGGACGTCGGGCAGGATCACTGGAGCGAGGGTGCCGCCGAGGTGTTCGGCGTTCCGATCGACCGCCTGCCTCCGGTACGGCCGAGCGGCAGCACCGCCGGTGCGCTCACGTCCGCGGCCGCCGACGAGCTCGGCCTCCCCGGCGGGCTGCCGGTGGCCATCGGCGCGGCCGACACGGCGGCAGCCCTGCTCGGCGCGGGCATCGCGCCGGGAGCCACCCAGGTGACGGTCGGCACCGGTGGACAGATCGCCCGCGTGCTTGCCACCCCGATGGCGGACCCCACTCGGCGCACGCACCTGTACCGGGCCGCAGAGCCCGACCGCTGGTACGCCATGGCGGCCGTCCAGAACGCCGGGATCGCCATCGACTGGGCCCACACGGTCCTGCTGGCCGGCCCGCAGGAGATCGAGGCCGCACTCGCGGCGCCGGCGGCGGATTCGTCGGTGGTGTTCCTGCCCTACCTCACCGGTGAGCGGACTCCCCATCTGGATGCGGGCCTCACCGGGCGGTGGGTCGGTCTCACCCCGTCGGTGACCCGGCTCGACCTGCTGCGCGCCGTCTACGAGGGCGTCGCCTACGCGCTGCGGGACGGTCTCGACGCCCTACGGGCCGCCGGTCACGACATCGAGCGAGCCGATCTGGCGGGCGGTGGAACCCGTGATCCTGCGTGGCAACGGCTGCTGACCGACGCGCTCGCGATCCCCCTGCGCGTGTGTGCGGTGACGGATGCCTCGGTGCGGGGAGCGGCGATCCTCGGCTGGCGTGCTCTCGGGCATCAGGTGGTCGACCCACCCGAGAGCGCTCCCACGCCCGAGCTTCGACCGCGTCCCGACGCGCACGACGGCCTGCGCCGCTTCCACCGGGCGGTGGTCGCAGCCACCTCGACGTCCTCGTCGACGCAGTCGTGACCCGGGAGCACGGTGGTCCGCGCCCATCTGGCGGGGCTGCCGCCTCACGCGGGCAGGTTCCGATCCCGGAACGCAGCTGCCGAGCGCACGCACGGATGGCCACCCGGCCGGACGGGCAGCCCCCCGGCCAGTACGATGCCGGGGCGAGGGCGGCTCCTGGCCATCCCGCCTCCACCTGCCTCGCACCCCCACCGGTGTGCACCACCGGCACCGCCAGTAGCACCCGTGGGACCACCGATCTGGAACGCCGCCGAGCCTCCGGTCCTGACCCGTGAGGTTCGTATGCGCATCCTCGAGATCGCTCCCCCCTGGTTCACCGTCCCCCCGACGGGCTACGGCGGCATCGAGCAGGTCGTCGCCCAGCTCACCGATGGCCTGGTCGATGCCGGCCACGAGGTCACGTTGCTCGCCAGCGGAGGCTCGACCTCGAAGGCCACGGTGCAGACCGTGTTCGACGTACCTCCCAGCGCCGAGCTCGGGTCGACCTCCCATGAGCTGACCCACGTCGTCGCCGGCTACCACCGCCGCGAGGCCTTCGACCTGATCCACGACCACTCCGGGTTCACCGGCGCCGCCTTCGGCGCCCTGCTGGACGGCCCCCCGGTCGTGCACACGCTGCATGGGCCCTGGGTGCCGCAGGTCGAGGACTTCCACCGCGCCGTCGGCAATGCGCTGCACCGGGTCGCGATCAGCGAGGATCAGCGCTCCCGCGCACCTGAGGGGGTGACGGTCGGGCATATGGTGCACAACGGCATCAGCCTCACCGAGCACCCCTTCCGTACGGTCCCCGACGCGGACCTCCACCTCGCCTTCGTGGGCCGGGCCAACGTGGAGAAGGGCCCGGAGGTCGCGGTGCGCGTCGCGCGCCTGCTGGGCCGGCACCTGAAGATGGCCGTCAAGATCAACGAGCCGGCGGAGCAGGCCTACTGGGACGCCCACGTGGCACCGTTGCTCGATGGTGCGGACGTCGAGGTGGTGCGCAACGGGACCAAGCAGGACGCCATCGACATCATGTCGGGCGCGGAGGCGACCCTGTTCCCGATCGCGTGGCCCGAACCCTTCGGGCTGGTCATGATCGAGTCGATGGCGGTCGGCACACCGGTCATCGCCTACGCCGCCGGTGCCAGCCTGGAGGTCATCGACTCGGGCCGGACCGGGGTGCTCGTGCCGCCCGGCGACCTCGATGCCTTCATTGCCGCGGTTCGGAGCGCGGGCAGCCTCGACCGTGCCGCGTGCCGGGCGCAGGTCGTCGAGCACTTCTCGAGCACGGCGATGGTCGCCGGCTACGAGGCGGTGTTCGCCACCGTCGCCGAGCAGCACGCGCGACGACCGACCAGTGACCGTGTCGCGGAACTCCGGCGCCAGCGCTCGCTCGACCGGAGGCGCACGGCTCCTGGCACTCGACCCGTCGTCATCGGCGCTCCGGCGACGCCACCCGCTGCCGTGCGCTACGCCGGCCAGGCCTGATGGTCGCCACCGCCCCGTCCGTCGGACCCTCCAGTGACGTCACCTGCGTCAGCGGACGGACCTTCTGCCGGTCGACCGCGAGCGGACAGATCCGGCCCGGCCCGTACGGGGACGGGGTCTTCGTGGAGGACACGAGGATCCTGAGCTCCCTGGTGCTCACGCTCAACGGCGAGGAGCCGCACGCGCTCGGTGGCTACCCGCTGGGACCGGGAAGCGCCCGCTTCAGCGCATGCACCCACCTCGGGGTCGAGCCGGATCCCACCCTGCTGATCGAGCGGCGGCGGTCGGTCACGGACACCTGGCAGGAGGCGATCCGGGTGACCAACCACCGGGTCGAGCCGATCGGGGTCCGCGTCGGCCTCGAGGCTGCAGCCGACTTCGCCTACATCTTCGACGTCAAGCACGGTCGACACCCATCGGCGTGCGGCGGCCGGCTGGTCGCTGGCGGCCTGCTCTTCACCGGCAGCGAAGCCGCCGAGTCCGCGGTGCTGGCGATGGTCCCGATGCCCGACAGCGCCCTCGACGGCGCGCTGAGCTGGGAGGTGACCCTGCCGCCGCAGGGGTCCTGGCAGGTGGAGCTCACCCTTCTGGTCGGGACCTCGATGTCAGACGACGAGTTGGCCCTGCCTGCAGCCGGCACACGTGCCGCAGGGTCAGGGGTCGGGTCACTGGCACGTCCGCGCATCGCCTGTAGCGATGTGCGTTTCGAGCAACTGATCGAGCGCTCCGTCGCCGACCTCGACTCTCTGCTGGTGCGGGAGGGTGAGGACCGGTACTTCGCTGCGGGCACCCCCTGGTTCCTGACGCTGTTCGGCCGGGACTCGCTGTGGAGTGCCATGATGGCGCTGCCGCTCGGGGTCGAGGTCGCGGGCGAGACCCTGCGGTTGCTGGCGCGGAACCAGGGGGTGCGTCACGACGCGGTCACCGAGGAGGCGCCCGGCAAGATCCTGCACGAGGTCCGGCACGGGCCCCAGGTCGATCGTGGCGATCTCCCACCGCGCTACTTCGGCACGATCGACGCGACGCCGCTGTTCGTGATCACGCTGGAACGCGCGTGGCGCTGGGGGCTTGACGAAGCGTCGGTGCAGGCGTTGCTGCCCCATGCCGAGCGGGCGCTGGCGTGGATGCGCGACGACGGTGATCCGGACGGTGCCGGGTTCCTGCGCTACGCCGCCACCGGCGAGCACCGCCTGGCCAACCAGGGGTGGAAGGATTCCGAGGACGGCATCTGCTTCGCGGACGGGACGCTGGCCGATGCGCCGATCGCGTTGTGCGAGGTACAGGGCTACGCCTACCGGGCCGCCATCGGGGGCGCAGCGATGCTCGATGCCCACGGACGTCCCGGGGGCGCCGAGTGGCGTGACTGGGCCAGCCGGCTTCGGACCCGGTTCCAGGCCGAGTTCTGGGTGGACGACGACGCGGGCGGCTTCCCCGCACTCGCGCTCGACGGTGGGGGACGACAGGTCGACGCGGTCACCTCCAACGTGGCGCATCTGCTCGCGACCGGGATCCTCGAACCGTGGCAGGAGGAGCGCATCGCCGCACGGCTCGCGTCGCGCGACATGGACTCCGGCTGGGGCCTGCGCACGCTCAGCAGCGACTCGCCACGCTTCAATCCGCTGTCCTACCACGGCGGCTCGGTGTGGCCCCACGACACCGCCATCGCGATCGACGGTCTGGCCCGGGTCGGTGCGGGCAGCGCGGCCAGCCACCTGCTGCACGGCCTGATCGCGGCGGGCGACCACCTCGGGTTCCGTCTCCCGGAGCTGTACGGCGGCGAGCAGCGCACCGACGGTTCACGACCGCTGCCCTACCCGAGCGCCTGCAGTCCCCAGGCCTGGGCGGCGGGTGCGGCACTGCTGGCGCTGCGCGCGGTCTTCGGCATCGAACCGGACGTGCCGGCTGGCGTGCTCCACCTGCGACCGATGGATCCGGCGCCCTTCCCCCGGTTGAC
Organism: Nitriliruptoraceae bacterium; assembly: GCA_007121975.1. Lineage (GTDB taxonomy): Bacteria > Actinomycetota > Nitriliruptoria > Nitriliruptorales > Nitriliruptoraceae > SKJO01. Next base: position 17,183 of record SKJO01000049.1, read on the forward strand.
CATCGAGGGCGTGCCGCTGGCTGGGGGCAAGCTCAGCCTCCACCTCGAGGACGGGATGCTGCAGGTGTTGGAGTCGCCCGAGGGCATCGAGGTCATCGTGCATCCGCCGCGGTGACCGCAGCCGGTATCGACGCTTCCTCTCCGCGTGGACGTGGCTGATCAGCACCGCCGGACGGTGCGGTGGAAGCACGTTCCCTAGCGCGAGGTGCCGACGTGCCACCGTCCGCACCACCGGCAGCGGTACACGTCCTTGGGCTCCCCGAAGCGGTGCTCGTGCTCGAGCGCAGCCTGCTCGGCGACGAGCTCACTGGCGTGCGCGACCTTGCCACGACACGCCCGCGCCCGCTGCTCACCCGGATCCGGCGGCCGAGGCCCACCGTCGGTCTGCCAGGGCCGTGGGCGGGCCCGTTTGCGTCCCTTGCCGGCGATGACCGCCCCCGTCGTCGAGGTCTGTGCCCTCCAGCATGCCGTGTGCGCTCTGGCCGGCGCGAGGTGCAGCGCTGATCGCCGTCGTAGCGCCACCGAAGAGCCGACGCCCCACCGGTGGCGAGCAGGGCCCCGGTGTCGGACAACAGCACGCGATCAGCATCGGTCGACACGATCGATGAGTTCGCCAACGGCCATCTCGAAGAGCTGCTCACGGGCGGCGAACCTGCGCAGCGCGGGCTCGAGGAGCAACTCGGGAACTCCTGACGCATCCGGGGAGACGGTCACCGATCCGCGCGAAGCTCGTCGAGCACCGCGCCGCTCGGGACCTGGCGGGCTGCCCGCGGTGGCGCGCTGGATCCGCCTGTGGTCCTGGCGGCCCGGTCACACGGCGGCTCGTGCGGGTGGGCACGGGACGGCCCCAACCGCGCGACGACCTCTCCGCGGTTGGTGATCGCGATCGTCTCGCCGCCTTCCACCTCCCGCAGGATGCCCCCGCCATCGCTGCGCAGCCCATGCTGGGCAACGGTTCGTGGCACCACCGCGAACGGGCGAGCAGTCCTCGTCGGCGGTGCCCTCCTTCCTCGCGACGGTCGCGACCACCAGCCGCGGCACGGGCGTGTCGACCACGAGGTCTCGTCTCGCCCAGGTGTGTGGGCGAATCGGGCGGCCGACACGCCCACATCCCGGCGTCCGCTGCTGATGGTGAGCGCCTACGGCAGCGGTGGTGGACATCCCGAGCAGGCGGCGCTTGGATGTGCCGTGAGGGGCGGGGAGTCCGAGGCCGTGCGCGCGCTCGTCTCCTCCGGTCCGGACCGGACCTCACCACCGCCCCGGAGGGCTGCCATGACGACGCTCGAGGACATCAGGGCCTTCGCCACCGAGCTCAGCCCCTGGGCGCACCTGGCCACCGTCGGCGCGGACGGCGAGCCCGACGTGGTCCCGGTGCACCCCTGCTGGGAGGGCGAGGTGCTGTGGGCCATGTGCGGTACCGACTCGGTCAAGGCCCGCAACGTCGCCGACAACCCGCGGGTCGCGCTGCACTGGCAGGTCACCGAGGTCGGCGACGGCGTCGAGGTGTGGGGCACCGCCGAGGTGTTCGACGACCTCGAGACCAAGCGCCGCCTGTGGCACGGCGTGTTCGACTACGACCTGAACCTGTTCGCCCCCGGCGGCCCCGACAACTCCCCCGGCACCGCCTTCATGGCGATCCACCCCACCCGTGCGCTGCTGCTGCGTCGCTACGGCCTGGGCGGCATGGAGCGCTGGAAGGCCTGACC
>SKJO01000279.1 GCA_007121975.1 Nitriliruptoraceae bacterium
CCCGAGGCACTGCGGGCTGCGGTCGACACGGCGCTGAGCGCATCGCCGGCCTCCCCGCCCCCGGCACCACGGTCGTCGCTGCGGGCGGGGAACAGCGGGGGCTGCTCGGGCCGCTGAGCGCCGGCCAGGCCGGGGTCGTCGACGAGGTGGGCGAGGGCGCGCTGGCCCGCATGGCGTGCCTCCTCGACCGGGGTCGCCTCGGACACCTCCGCCAGGGCGTCGGCCGCGGCGGCGATGGTCGCCTCGAGTGCAGCCACCTCGGACTCGAGGTGCTCGCGGGCGGGATCGGGTGGCGGCCCGTCGTCGGGTGCCTCGGCGTCGTCGGCCTCGCCCTCGGGCAGGTCGGGCTCGGCGCAGGCGCCCAGGAGCGTCACGCACGCCAGCAGCAACAGCGCCGCCAGGAGTGAGGGCCGTGGTCCGGGGCGGGTCATGGTGCCTCCGTCCGCCGGACGCGGGCGGCTTCGACCACCCGCGGGCGGCGGGCCTGCAGGCAGGCCCAGCCATCCCGGTGCTCGGGCGGCCGCAGGTCGAGGTCGGCACCGGCGGCCACGAGCGCGGCGGTGACCTCCTCGGCGCGCTCGCTGGCGATCCCGCCGAGCACCAGCGTGCCGGCGGTGCGTGCGATCAGCGCCGGGGCCAGCTCGATCACGACGTCGGTGACGAGGTTGGCCACGACCACGTCGGCAGGGGAGGAGACCTCATCGACGCTTCCCAGGCGGGCATCGACCGTCACGTCGTTGCGTACGGCGTTGTGGGCCGTGACCGCGATCGCGTCGGGATCGACGTCGAGGGCGATGACCCGGGCGCCGCGCAGCGCAGCGGCAACCGACAGGATCCCGCTGCCGCAGCCGACGTCGATCACGCGGCGAGCATCGAGATCGAGCGCGTCGAGGGCTTCGAGGCACATCATCGTGGTCGCGTGGTGCCCGCTGCCGAACGCGCGGCCGGGATCGAGCACCACGGTCGTGTCGCCGGCCTGCTCACGGTGCTCCTCGACCCGCCAGGTCGGCACGACCACGAACCCGCCCGCCCGCACCGGGTGGATCGTGGCCTTCCAGGCGGCCTGCCAGTCGCGGTCGGGTTCGAAGGCCCAGCTGCCGTCAGGGGGGACCGGTGCCCTGGCATCCGGGAACCACGCCACCAGCTCGTCGGGATGCTCGAGCACGCCGAGCGCACCCGCGGCCCACAGCCGGGCGGCCACCACCTCGACGTCGGCAGACTCGGTGCGCAGGTGGTAGCGGTAGGTCCCCGGTTCGGTCATGGTGCCCCTCGGTTCTCGGGTCGATCGCGGTCGTCGGCGCCGGTGGGGCGCGGGTGCTGCTCCCCGGCTTCGTCGACGAGGTCGGCGGCGGCGCTCGGGCCGGTCTCGAGCAGCTCGTGCTCGAGCACCTCGTACTCCTCGGTGGCGGCGGACAGCAGTGCGGTCACGATCGCCACGGCGGGGATCGCGAGCAGCGCGCCGGTCACCCCCGCCAGGGCGCCGCCGGCCAGCACCGACAGGAACGCCAGTGCCGGATGCAGTTCCATGGTCGTGGCGGTGATCTTGGGCACGATCAGGTAGTTCTCGACCTGCTGGTAGGACACGATCGCGAGCAGGACCCACAGCGCCTGCGTGGGCCGGTCGGCCAGCGCGACGATCACCGGCAGCGCCCCGGCCAGGTAGGTGCCGATCGCGGGGATCAGCGAGGAGATCAGCCCGACCCAGATGCCCAGCGCCACCGCGTAGTCCAGCCCGAGCAGCCCGAAGACGACGAGGTGGAACACGGTCGAGACCACCGCGGTGAGCACCCGGCTGTAGACGTACCCGCCGGTCTTGGCGATCGCGAGCTCCCACAGCCCCAGCACCCGGACCTGCTCGCGCGGTGCCAGCCGGCTCGCCAGCCGGAACCGCAGCCGCGGCGCGTCGGCCACCAGGTAGAAGGTCACCAGCGCGATCGTGGCCACCTGGAACGCCCCGCCGAGGATCGTCTGGCCGAAGCCCAGCGCCCCCCGGCCGAGCGCCCCGGCGGCGGCGGTGAGCCGGGTGGGCAGCGTGCGCTGCTGCTCCTCGAGCCAGGCGACGAGCGGCTGGCCGAGCTCGGCGGGGAGCAGGTCGCTGGCCTGCTCGCTGAGCTCCGAGGCCAGCGTGGGCGCGGCGGCGGTGAGGCTGCGGACCTGGTCGAGCACCAGTCCGGTCATGGCAGCCACGAACCCGCCGAGCAGCACCAGGCCGACCACGAACACGATCCCGGTGGCCACCCCGCGGCGCATGCCGCGACGCGCGAGGTGCTGCACCGCCGGTTCCATCGCGAAGGACAGGAACAGGCTGGTCACCACGATCGTGATCAGGCCCTGCACCCGGCCGAGCACGGCGGTGACGCTCTGGGCCGCGAGGATGCCCAGGGCGATGCCCACGCCGATCGGAAGCGCCAGCCCCGGCTGCCACTGCGGTGCGCGCCAGCCCGGAGCCGGCGGATGCTGGTCGGTGTCCATCCCCGCAGCGTACGCCAGTCCGAGCGCGCCCCCGGGTAGGCTCCGGCGCCGCTCCCCGGAGATCCGTGCGATCGTGACCGATGCCGCCGAGCCCGCGATCCTCGTGCGCGGGCTGACCAAACGCTACGGCCCGTTGACCGCGGTCGACGGGCTGGAACTGCAGGTGGCGGCGGGCGAGACGCTGGCGCTGCTCGGCCCCAACGGGGCGGGCAAGACCACCACCGTGGAGTGCTGCGAGGGCTACCGCGTGCCGGATGCGGGCACGGTGCGGGTGCTCGGGCTCGACCCCCGCCGCGACGCCCGGCGGCTGCGGCCCCGGGTCGGGCTGATGCTGCAGGAGGGCGGGGTCTACCCGATGGCCCGACCCCACGAGGTGCTGCGCCTGTTCGCCGCGTTCTACGCCGACCCGCTCGATGCCGACGAGCTGCTCGAGCGGGTCGGGCTCACCGACACGCGCCGGACCCGGTTCCGCGACCTGTCGGGTGGGCAGAAGCAGCGGCTGTCGCTGGCGCTGGCGCTGGTCGGTCGCCCCGAGGTCGTGTTCCTCGACGAGCCCACCGCCGGGCTCGACCCGGCGGCCCGCCGACGGACCTGGGAGCACATCGGTGAGCTGCGTGCGGCCGGGGTCACCGTCGTGCTGACCACCCACCTGCTCGATGAGGCCGAGCAGCTCGCCGACCGGGTCGCGATCATGGACCGCGGCCAGCTGGTGGCGCTGGGCACCCCCGACGAGCTCACTCACGGCCAGCGCGCCCGCCTGAGCTTCACCGCACGACCCGATCTGGACCTTGCGGATCTCGCCGCCGCTGTCGGTGCGGTCGTCGAGCAGCCACGTCCCGGCCGCTACGTCGTGCACGCGGCCAACGACCCGCAGTTGGTTGCCCGGCTCACCGCCTGGCTGGCCACCCACGACATCGCGCTCGGGGAGTTGCAGGCCGGCAAGCGCAGTCTCGAGGAGGTCTTCCTGCGGCTGACCGCCGAGGAGGACCGGGCATGAACGAGCGCGACACGCCGATGCTGCAGGCGGTGCTCGCCCAGGCGGGCATGGAGCTGCGTCTGCTGGTGCGCTCCGGGGAGAGCCTGCTGGTCACCTTCGGGATCCCCGTGGGGATCCTGGTGTTCTTCTCGCTCGTCGAGGTGCTGCCCACCGGCGAGCGCCGCGCGGTCGACTTCCTCGTACCCGGGGTGCTGGCGCTGTCGGTCGCCGCGACCGGGCTGGTCGCCGTGGCGATCCAGACCGCCTTCGAGCGCAAGTACGGGGTACTCAAGCGGCTCGGGGGCACGCCGCTGCCGCGCGCGGGCTTTCTCGCCGCCAAGGCACTCGCGGTCGCGGCGGTGCTCGCGGTGCAGGTGGCGCTGGTCGCCGTGCTGGCGGTCAGCCTGCTCGACTGGCAGCCGCAGGGTGGCGGGTTGGCCGCGCCGCTGGCCGTACTGCTCGGGACGCTGGCCACCACCGCGCTCGGCCTGCTGATGGCGGGCACCCTGCGGGCCGAGGCGACCTTGGCGGCGTCCAACGCCGCCTTCCTCGTGCTGCTGGTGATCAGCGGGGTGACCTTCGATGCGGCGACTCTGCCCGACGGGCTGGCCGCGGTCGGGCGCGTCCTGCCGGTCGGGGCGCTTGGCGAAGCGCTGCGCGTCGCCTTCGACGGGGGCGGGTTCGCGCGCGGCGCGTTCGTCGCGTTGGTGGTCTGGAGTGCCGTGGCGGTGGTGGCGGCGGCACGCACCTTCCGCTGGGAACCGTGACGGTCCGAGGTGGCAAGATCCGGACAATAGGGCCGTTCGGCTGGTCGAGGCCAGGGCCCTCGGTTGGGTCCCCGATGGTCCGAAGGGGTAGCCTGCGCCCCGCAGACGGCCCATGAGCCGGTCCGGGGTCACCCGCCCCCGCTCGGAGTTCCAGCCGCCGCCCGACGACCTGCTCGTCGTGCCACCCCTCCCCCCCCCACGGTTGTCGACCAGGAGGCCCCACGTTGCGCGACCGGACCGCGTCCCCGCGTCGTCGAGCGCGACTCGCCGCGCTGGCCATCCTCGCTCTGCTGCTCGCCGCATGTTCGGGCGACGCCAGTGCCCTGGACCCGGCTGGCCCCTATGCCCAGGCACCCCACGACCTCATCCTGGTGGTGTTCGCGGTCGCTGCGGTGGTGTTCGTCTTCGTCCAGGGACTGATCGTGGTCTCGATCGTGAAGTTCCGGCGCAAGAAGGACGATGACGACGCGCTGCCGGTCCAGGTGCACGGCAACACCCGCCTCGAGGTGCTCTGGACCATCATCCCGGCGCTGATCCTGGTGGCGATCGCCGTGCCGACGGTGCAGTTGGTGTTCGAGACCATGGCCGAACCCGAGGAGGAGTTCCTCACCGTCGAGGTCATCGGCCACCGTTGGTGGTGGGAGTTCTACTACCCCGAGCACGACATCTACACCGCCAACGAGATGGCCATCCCGGTCGGCGTCCCGGTCCGCCTCGAGCTGACCGCGGCCGACCCGGCCCGCTCACCCGACCAGGGCGTGCTGCACTCCTTCTGGATCCCCCGGTTGGCCGGCAAGCAGGATGCCGTGCCGGGGCAGACCACCTACCTCAACCTGCAGGCCGACGAGCCGGGCCGCTACATCGGCATGTGCGCCGAGTACTGCGGGCTGTCGCACGCCAACATGCGCCAGCGCGTGGTCGCGATGCCGGCCGACGAGTACGCCGCGTGGGTCGAGGCGCAGACCCAGCCCGCCGCGCAGCCCGCGGACGGCAGCCTCGAAGCACAGGGGGCCGAGTTGTTCCGTGACCTGGGTGACGGCCGGCAGGCCTGCGTGTCCTGCCACCAGATCTGGGACGGCGACGGCGCGCGTGCGCCGGGCATCGGGCCCGACCTGACCCACCTGATGAGCCGTGAGGAGTTCGCCGGAGCCATCCACGAGATGACCGAGGAGAACCTGCGCGCCTGGCTCGCGGACCCCAACGCGATGAAGCCGATGCAGTACGAGACCGACAACCGCATCGGCATGCCCAACCTGAACCTGTCCGAGGACGAGCTGGACGCCCTGGTCGCCTACATGCTCACCCTCGACTAGCCACCCCGTCACGCCAGCCCCTGCACGACCCGCCCCACCCGCCCCACCCTGACCGCTCCACCCGGCGACGCCATTCGGCAGATCCGGGAAGCACGGGAGGAACCACCACATGGCGAGCGCCTCGACGAAGACCGCCCCGGAGCAGGGGGGCTTCCCCCGCCCGACGGCCCTCACGGGCTTCTCGAGCTGGTTGACCACCACCGATCACAAGAAGATCGGGATCATGTACTTCTGGACCACCCTGGTGTTCTTCGGCATCGGGGGCCTGGAGTCCGGGCTGATCCGGTGGCAGCTGGCCCAGGCCGACCAGTCGGTGATCACCGCCGAGATCTACAACCAGATGTTCACCATGCACGGCCTGACGATGGTGTTCCTGGTGGTGATGCCGCTCGCGGCGGCGTTCTTCAACTACCTGACCCCGCTGATGATCG
>SKJO01000096.1 GCA_007121975.1 Nitriliruptoraceae bacterium
CCGGTCGCCACCTCGGCCCCAGGACGTGGCACCTCGACGTCTGCGTCCCGGGCGGAGGCCAGCGGGCCCGGCGTTGCGAGATCGGACACCGACTCGGGCCACGCGCCCGGGTCGGCCACCGTGATCGCCGCCAGCGCCAGCCCGACGACGAGCAGTGCGGCGGCGCCGACGCCGGTGCGTCGAGGTGGTCTCGGGCCCCCCTGCGGGTGCAGCGCGGCGCCGCAGTGTCCGCAGAACCTGGTCGTGGCGGCCGGCCAGCTCCGAGCGCACACGCCGCACGCGGTCAGGGCGCGAACCGACCGCCTGCGGGCTGTGGTCACGACGCCGGGCCTTCTCTCCGTCCGCGGTCGAGGGTAGGGGGCCGGTTCGGTGGCCGAACGGCGAACCCATCGCAAGCTCTGCGAGCGTCTCGCAGGATGTACTAGAGTCCCTCGATAGCGCCTTGGGATCGTTATCGGGGGGGGACCGAGATGGCTGCGACGAGTTCGTCGTTCATGGATCTCACCGGCTTCGTCGAGCTGGTCGACGAGCTGCTGGTCGTCATGGACGTCGACGGTGCCTGGTCCTGGGTGAACGCGGCCTGGACCCGGGTGCTGGGCTGCGATCGTGCCGAGCTCGAGGCGACGGGCTACCGCAGCCTGCTGCACCCCGACGATGTCGAGCCGGCCACCGCCGCCTTCGCGGGCCGCGGACAGCGCGGGGCGTTGGAGGGCGTGGAGCACCGCTGGCGGCGACGTGACGGCACCTACCGCTGGCTGCGCTGGACCGCCGTACGGGTCGACGAGGACGCAACCGTGCGGGCCGTGGCCAGCGACGTCACCGATGCCCGCCTGGGCACCCTGCTGGCCGCCGCGCTGGAGGAGGCGACCGGCAGCGGCACCTGGCACCACGAGCTCGGCACCGAGCCGGTCGTGTGCTCGCCGGCCGTCCACGAGGTGCTGGGAACCGATCCGGATCGCTACCAGGCACGCGCCGCGGACATCCCCCTGCTGTACGGGCCGGATGCGGCCGCCCGCCTGGCGGTGGGGATGGAGCGGCTGGCAACCGAGGGGGTGGCGCTGGACCTGACCCTGCCGCGCCACGTGCCCGATGACACCATCCGGTGGGTGCGCCTTACGGGTCACCGGATCGAACGTGGCGGTCGCCCGCAGGCGATCTACGGCACGTTGGCCGACGTCAGCGAGGCCGTGATCGCCCGCCAGCGCCTCGAGCACCTCGAACGGCTCATCGACCGGGCCGACGGGGGCCTGGCGTCGCTGTCGGCCGACGGGACCATCACCGATGCCAACCGGCGCTTCGCCAGCCTCGTGGGCCGCTCCGGTGAGCAGCTCGTCGGGCAGCGGCTCACCGCGCTGGTCGCAGCCCAGGATCTGCCCCGGCTCGAGACGGTCCTGACCCAGCTCGCCGACGGGAGCATCGACGCCGGGGAGGCGACCGTGGCGCTCGAGCAGCGCGACGGCACCGCACGCTACGCCCGGGTGAACCTCGGCAGCGGACATGGGCCGGATGGCAACCTGGCAGAGATCACCGTGGTGGCCATCGACCTCGACGAGCAGACCCGTCGCGGACAGGAGCTGGTGGCCGCCCAGGCCGAGCTCTACGAGGCGCAGGTCCTTGCAGGGTTCGGGCACTTCCAGGCCGACCTGGTCAGCGGCAGGCTGTGGTGGTCGCCGGCGCTCAAGAGCCTGCTGGGCGTGGCGCCGGACGAGGTGCCCAGCTTCGCAGAGTGGCTGGCGGCGATTCCCGACCAGGACCGGGCGTCGGTGCTCGACGCCTTCGAGCAGGCGGTGCGGGGCGAGCAGGACTTCGCGGTCACCCACCGCGTCGTGCTGCCCTCGGGCGAGCTGCGGTGGATCGAGCAGCGGGGACGGCTGCGATACTCGCCGGACGACGGCACGCCACTGAGCATGCAGGGCACCGCCAGCGACGTCACCGCGCAGCGCCGGCACGAGGAGCAGCTGCGCGCCTCCGAGCAGCGACTCCAGCGCGTGCTCGAAGCGATCACCGACGGCTGGTGGGACTACGACGCGCGCACGGGCGAGACGATCTACTCCGAGCGTTTCCTCGAGCTCGCGGGGGCGAGCGCCGAGCAGCTCGGCAGCCTCGAGCAGGCCTGGGAGCGGCTGGTCGACGATCCCGACGGACGCAACGGGGCGGTGCTCGCGGAGACCTTCGCCCGTCAGGCGCAGACCTTGACGCTCCAGCACGGGTTCCGCCACCCCCGCGGCCATCAGCTGCCCGTGCTGATCCGGGCGGTGATCGACTACGACGACGCCGGCGACTACGTGCGCATCACTGGCGCCACCACCGATCTGACCGAGGCCAGGCAGGCCAGCATCGCCAAGGAACGGTTCGTGGCGACCGTCTCCCACGAGCTACGCACCCCGCTCACGGCGATCCGAGGCGCGCTCGAGACCGTCCTGGACGGTCGCATGGGAACGCTTCCCCACCAAGCGCGCGCCCTGCTCGAGGTGGCCGAGCGCAACAGCACCCGGCTCAAGCGCCTCATCGACGACCTGCTCACCTTCGAGCGGTTGCGCAGCACCGGCGAGGTCTGCCACGGTGAGCCGCGGGACCTGGCGGCGCTGATCGCCGAGGTCGTCGCCGATCAGCGGGCGTTGCTCGAACGGCACGGGGTCCATGCGGCGCTGCAGTTGCCACCGCAGCCCGTCGAGGTGGTGGCCGATCCGATCCGCATCGAGCAGGTGGTGCTCAACCTCCTCGCGAACGCCGCCCGGTACGCCGTACCCGGCAGCCCGATCCGCGTCCAGGTCCGCGCGGACGCCGTGGTCGCCGTCGACAACCTGGGCCCGCCCGTCCCCGAGGTGTTCGCCGACCGGTTGTTCGAGCCCTTCACCCAGGCGGACAGCGGGGATCGCCGCCGGCCGGGGGGCACCGGGCTGGGGCTGGCGATCGCGCACCGCATCGTCACCGATCACGGCGGCGAGATCGGCCATGAACGCATCGAGGACACCACCCGGTTCTGGTTCCGGTTGCCGATGCGGGCGCATGGCGATCCAGGCAGGGCCGACCCCGGCTCCGCGCGCGCGGCGGAGCACCCGTAGCCGACAGCTGGCTGCCTGGTGGCTAGCCTCGCGCTGCGCCAACCCCTGCGCATCCGCCGCTGCGAGGTGATGTGGACCGCACTGACCTCGACGCCTTCGACCGTGCCGACGCTGCCCTGCGTTCGCGCGGCCCGGGTCGCATGCTGCCCGATCTGGCACGCATCCGGCGGCTGGCCGAACTGCTCGGCGACCCGCAGCTGACCTACCCCACGGTGCACGTGACCGGGACCAACGGCAAGGGCTCGGTGGTGCGCATGGTCGGGGCGCTGTGCGCCGCCGCGGGTCTGAGTGCCGGCACCTACACCTCCCCGCACCTGCAGAGCGTGCGCGAACGCCTGAGCCTGTCGGGCCGACCGATCGCCCCCGGAGTGTTCGCGGGGCTGGTCGACGAGCTGACACCGTTCCTCGACCTGGTCGACCGGGAGGCTGCGGCCGATCATCCCGAGGACCGTGTCACCTACTTCGAGGTGCTCACGGCGATGGCCTACGCGTGGTTCGCCGACGTGCCCGTCGACGTCGGCGTGTTCGAGGTGGGCATGGGCGGCCGCTGGGACGCCACCAACCTGGTACGCGGCGATGTGGCGGTGCTCAACGAGATCGACGTCGACCATCCCGAGCTCGGCACCACCCCCGAGCAGATCGCCCACGAGAAGGTCGGGATCATCAAGCCGGGAGCGGTGGTCGTCACCGCCGCACAGCCGTCCGAGGTCGACGCGGTCATCGCCGCGGCCGTCGCCGAGGCCGACGCGGAGTGGTGGCGCGTCGGTGACCAGATCGAGCTGCTCGAGCGGCGGGTGGCCGTCGGCGGCCAGCAGCTGGCCCTGCGGGTCGGCGAGCGCATCGTCGACGACATCCTGCTGCCGCTGCACGGGGAGCATCAGGCCCGCAACGCGGCGCTTGCGCTGGGGGCCTTCGCGGCGCTGACCGGGGAGGCCTTCGCCGCCATGGACGTCGAGGTGGTGCGCCACGGGCTGGGGGCGGTCAGCGTCCCCGGCCGGCTGGAGGTCGTGCACCGCCATCCCACCGTGGTCCTCGACGGAGCCCACAACCCGCACGGCGCGCGGGCGGCCGCCGACGCCCTCGACGAGGCCTTCGGCTTCCGCGAGCTGGTGCTGGTGGCGGCCTGCCTCGACGACAAGGACGTGACCGGCATCCTGCGCGAGTTGCGGCCCGTGGCTTCGCATGTGGTCGTGACCCGGGCGCCCTCGCCACGGTCGGCCAGCCTCGAGCGCATGCAGGCTGCGGCCACCGAGGTCTGGGAGGCGACCGGCACCGCGGTCGAGGCCGCCGACGACCTCGACGCGGCGCTGGGCCTCGCCCGCAGCGTCACCGGGCCGGGCGACGGCCTGCTGGTGGTCGGCTCGCTGCTGACGGTGGGTGCCGCACGCGACCGGTTCCTGCCGCTGCCCGACGAGGACGACGACGAGGTGGTACGCACCCCCGACGACGAGGAGTCCGACGAGCACGACCCCCTCGACCTGCTCGGCGACGCGGGCACGGACGTCGACCCGTCCCACGATCTGTGGTCGGACCCCGACGACGACTGATCCGCTGCCCCTCGTCGGCTCGGCTCAGTTGGCGGTGTGGTCGGCCAGAACCGTCGGTTGGGTCCGGTCGCGGGGATCGGTGGCGGCGCCGTTCATGGGGCTGCTGTCGGTGGCGGTGGCCGCCAGGACGTGCTCGTCGCAGATCGTCACCCGGTTGCGTCCGGTCTGCTTGGCCCGCATCAGGGCCGCATCCGCGGCACGCAGCACCTGGTCGAAACCGAGCGCGTCGAAGGAGTTGGGGACGTGGCGGTAGTCGGCGACGCCGATCGAGACGGTGAAGCTCGGCACGCCCCCGGCGGTGAGCGCAAGTGCGAGATCGTCGCGGACCCGCTCGGCGGCCTCCCGGGCCTGCTCGCGGTCGCAGTCGGGCAGGTAGACGACGAACTCCTCGCCGCCGAAGCGGGCCACGAGATCGTCGGGCCGGAACGAGGTCTTCATGACCCCGGCGAACAGCCGCAGCGCGCGGTCGCCGACCTCGTGGCCGTGGGTGTCGTTGAGTTGCTTGAAGCGGTCGAGGTCGGCGAACAGCACCGCGTAGGGGCGCTGTTCACGGAGCCGTTCGGTGACGGTCGTGTCGAAGCTGCGACGGTTGGACACGCCGGTGAGCGGGTCGGTGCCGGCCTGTCGGCTGCTCTCGGCCTGGGCCCGGACGTTGGACAGGTGGTCGCCGATCTGACGCACCAGGTCGTCGAGCCGGTGCTCGAGGTGCCGGTCGAGCGTTCCTGCGTGCGGCTGGACCTGGAGCACGCCGATGGTGGCACCCTGGATGCTCAGCGGCTGGCAGCGCAGTGCGCCCTGGACTTCTGCATGCGTGCCGCACTCTCCGCTGAGCATGAACGGGCAGGCATCGAGGGCGTCCGGATCCTCGAAGCGTTGGATCTCTCCGGAGCGGGTCGCCGGGCACCGCCCCGGTGTCGGCAGCTGCTTGCTTCGGCGCTGGCTGGCGGCATCGGAGTCATCCGTGTTGGCATCGGCCGTGTCGAGGCTGAAGTCGTGGTCGACCGCCACCTCGAAGTGCGCCCGGGAGGAGTCGGCGAGCAGCAGACGGGTGGGGACACCGTCTCCGATCAGCGACAGGGCACGGTCGGCGACCCGCAGCGTCGCGTCCTCGGTGTCGGCCAGGCGCAGCGCGCGGCTGAGCTGCCCCGAGCGCACGACCGATTCGGTGGCGGTGTGCACGGTGCGCAGGCTGCGACGGCGGAGGACCTCGAGCACCCCGCCGACCGCCACCAGCAGCAGCAGGGTCAGGCCGGCGGTCAGATGGGCCAACAGCGTGGCGTGCCGGGCGTCGCTGACGTCGGAGGCCACCAGCAGCAC